>DAIMFM010000138.1:0-1714 GCA_036724585.1 Burkholderiaceae bacterium
CCTTGCCGGCGGGCCGGGCGGAGCGGCGCACGGGGGGGCTGGCGCCGGCGCTGGCCAGAGGGCCGCAGGGGCCGGCGAACAGTCGCTCGCGAGCGTCGCCGAGGAGACCTTCGAGCGGCTCGCGCGCCGGATCGCCGCCGGCGACTCCGGGGCGCGTGCCCCGGCCGCACGGCTGCTGTCCGATCCGGAACAGTTCGGCGTCGCCGACCTGCCGATACCCTCGGTCGAGCCACCGCTGCTCGATGCGCTCAGCGCGGTCCAGGTCGATGCCGGCGGCGAGGTCCGGATGCCGGGCCAGGTGTTCGCCGAACTCGGCCAGCACGCACGGTCCAAGGGCTCCCCGCTGGACCAGCTGACCGTCGAGATCGTCTCGCTGGTCTTCGACTACATCTACAACGACCGTCGCCTCGACGACGCCGTCAAGCAGCAGTTGCTGCGACTGCAGGTGGTCGCCGTCAAGGCGGCGCTGCTCGATCGCAGCTTCTTCGCGCGTCGCCAGCATCCGATGCGCCGCCTGATCGACGCGATCACCGACCTCGCGACCGATCCCGATTCCGAGGTGTCGGCGGGCTCGCCCCTGGTCGAAGGCATGGCCGAGCTCGTCGACTGGGTGCTCGCGAACTTCGAGACCGACCTCGGCGTCTTCGAGGAGGCGTTGCGCCGGCTCGAGGTGATCGCGATGTCCGAGTCGGAACGGCGCGTCGCCCGCCTCCAGGAGATCACGCGCCAGGCCGAGTACGAGGAATCGCTCGCCCGCGCCCAGGAGGAAGCGCGCGAAGCGATCGCGAGCCGCCTCGACGATTCGACGCCGGAGTTCGTGCGCGAGTTCCTCTATCGCTGGTGGGCCGACGTCCTCGCGTTCGCGCGGGTCGACGGCAACGATCCGCAGGTGGAGTTCAAGCGGGTCCTGCGCCTGGCCGAGCACCTGCTCTGGAGCGTGGCGCCCAAGGGCGCCGAGGAGATCGCCCGGCTCGCCTCGATGCTGCCGCATCTCATCAACGGCCTGCTCAAGGGCCTCCAGGTGGTCGGCCCGCCCGACGAGGAGCGCGAGGCCTTCTTCAACGAGCTCCTTGCCTGGCACACGCAGGCCATCGCCGAGGCCAAGAAGGCCGGCGAGGCCGCGCGCAACCGCGGCCGTTCGCCCGTGCGGCTGCACGAGGACGGCAGCGTCGAGTTCCGGCGCTCCGGCAACGTCGTGCTGCCGGTCGCCGAGACCGTCGTCGTCGAGCGCTCGGTGGTGGACGACCTCGAGCGGGGCTGCCTGCTCGACTTCGACGAAGGCGACCAGACGCTGCGCGTCAAGCTCGCCTGGATCAGCCCCTCGCGCAAGCTGTTCGCCGTGTCGCGCTATCCGGACTTCGCGCGCTCGCTCACGCGCGCCGAATTCGCCGCGCTGTTCGACGAGCGGCGGGTGCGGGTGGCGACCGAGCATTCGCCGCTCGACCGCGCCATCGAGCGCGCGTTCCGCAAGCTGGATGCGCCCGCCGACAGGGGCCTCGCGCGCGCCATCGTTTCGGGCGTGCTCAGGCACCTCCCCGATCTCGACGCGCTGATCGACGGCGCGACCCGCAAGCCTCTGCCGGACGATGCCCGTGCGCGCATGGTATTGCGCATGGCACTGGTGCAGACGATCCTGCTCGAAACGCCGCCGCACGCGGCGATCGCGACCGCGCTGCCGCTGCTCGAAGGCGGGCCGCGCAGGCTCGCGCACGGC
>DAIMFM010000138.1:1724-7913 GCA_036724585.1 Burkholderiaceae bacterium
ATCGGTCGTCGAGGAGCCTCAGGACCAGGCCGCGGAGCTGGCCCGATCGCGGTGCCGAGGGCCGTCGCGGTCCGCCCGCCGGCCGGCCCCGAGGGATAACCGCAGCATCGTCCGGGCCGATATCCGCGGGCGTCCAAGTGCACTAGTATTGGCCGCATGGCCGGCCGAAAATCCGTTGCGCTGCTGATCGTGGCGGCCGTGCTGGCGCTCGCCGGCCTCGGCAGGGACCTGCTCGTCGTCGACGAGCCGGGCCACGAGGCGGTGGTCGCCGGCATCGCCGAGATCGAATTCGACCGCCTCCCGGTCGAGGCCCGCGAAGTGCTGCGCCTCATCCGCCGCGACGGGCCCTTCCCCTACGAGAAGGACGGCTCGGTGTTCCGCAACCGGGAAGGCCTGTTGCCCGAGCAGCCGGCCGGCTACTATGCCGAGTACACGGTGCCCACGCCGGGGGCGAGCGATCGCGGCGCGCGGCGCATCGTCGCCGGCGGCCGGCCACGCGGCATGGGCGACAACTACTACACGGACGATCACTATCGATCGTTTCGCCGGATCCGGGAGTGACGATGAGCGCGCTCACCAGCATGCCCGCCCATGTCGTGCTGCCCCTGTCCGCCTACGGCCTCGACGACCTGCGCAAGGCTGCCGAGCGCGCCGACCAGCGCTGGATCCATGCGGATTGCTCGGGGGCGGCCGATCGCGGCGAGGTGCTCGACACGATCGCAGGCGCGGCGGGCTTCCCCGACTGGTTCGGCCGCAACCTCGATGCGCTGTTCGACTGCGTGACCGATCTCCTGCCCGATGCCTCGGCCAACCAGCCGGGCATCGTCTTCGTGCTGGAGAACCTGCCCGAATCGCCCGGCTTCGACCGCGAAGCGCGCCACGCCCTCATCGACGTCTTTCGCGACGCCGCCGACGAGTTCTACGATCGCGACATCGCCTTTCGCGTCTTCTATTCGATCGCACCGCGATAGCGAAGGCCAGGGCCCCGGCCTCGAAGGCCAGGGCCCCGGCCTCGCCCGGCCCGACGCGCCATGCGGACCGATCGCGAGCCGTCGTCAGAAGTCGCCGGCGAGGGCCTGCAGTGCCGCCAGCGCGGCGAGGCCGGCGGTCTCCGTGCGCAGGATACGGGCGCCGAGCCGGACGGGCTCGAAGCCGGCCGCGACGGCCTGCGCCTCCTCGGCGGGCGACAGTCCCGATTCCGGCCCCACCAGGATCTCCACCGGCCGGCCGGCGTCGATGCCGGCGTCGCGCAGGCGCACGCTCGCCCCCGGCGCGAGCAGCAGCCGCCTGGGGCCGTCACCGGCGCCATCGGCGGCGCCGGCCTGCGTGAGCCAGGCGGCCAGGGCGACCGGCGCCTCTATGGCGGGCAGCTCGTCGCGGCCGCACTGCATGCAGGCCGCCTCGGCGATGCGCTGCCAATGGGCATGGCGTCGAGCGGCGCGGGCCTCGTCCAGGCGCACCGTGCAGCGCGCGGTGAACACCGGCACGACGCGCCCGGCGCCGAGCTCGCAGGCCTTCTCGACGACCAGGTCCATGCGATCGCCCTGGGCGATGCCCTGCACCAGGGCGACGCGCAGCGGGCTGGCTGCGGGACCGGGCACCTCGTCGCCGATCGCTAGCCGGGCGCCGCGTCGATCCGCGGCGACGATGCGCGCCCGCAGGCGCCGGCCGCGGCCGTCGAAGACTTCGACCGCATCACCGCTGCGCAGGCGCAGGACATCGAGCAGGTAGTGGGCGCGGTCGGGCGCCAGCACGGCCTCGGTTCCGGCTGCGGCCCCGGCGACGAGCAGGCGCGGAGTCATCGGGCCTCCCGTGCCGGTCCCGTCGGGTGCCGCCCGCCGCTCAGGCGACCAGGCGCCGGAAGTAGTTCGGCAGCGCGAACAGCGCCCGATGGGTGTCGCCGTTGTAGTACGACAGCGAGTGCAGGCGGTTGGTCTCGATGCGGCTGTCCACCTGCGCCGGTTCGAGCGCGAGCGGATCGAGCGCGTCGGAGGCCATCGCGAAGCCCCAGTAGCAGCCATAGAGCGGGACGTAGTTGCCCATGGGCCGGACGTGCCTGAAGTGCTCGCGCAGCAGGCCGACGAGGCGCGTCACCGTCTCGGGCCGGTAGATCGGCGAACCGATGTGCAGGCTGATGGCGCCACCGGGCGCGAGGACGCGCTTGAGCGCCGCGAAGAACTCGCCGGTGTAGAGCCGCTCGGCCGGCGTCTCCGGGTCCGTGAGGTCGAGCACGACGAGGTCGAAGGTCTCGTCCATGCCGGCGACCAGGTCCCAGGCATCGCCGATGCGCACCTCGAGGCGCGGATCGTCGAACACGCCGCGGTGCACTTCGGACAGGTGCTTGCGCGCGACGTCGATGACGACGGCATCGAGCTCGGCCATGACGACCCGGCGCATCGAGGGGTACTTGAGGAGCTCCTCGCTCGAGCCGCCGTCGCCGCCGCCGATCACCAGGGCGGAGGTGGGCGCGCCATGGGTGATCGCCGCCGGGTGCACCATCGGCTCGTGGTAGAAGAACTCGTCGCCCTCGGACGTCATGTAGCAGCCGTCGAGGCGGAACAGCCTGCCGAACTGGCTGGTCTCGAAGACCTCCACCAGCTGGTACGGGCTGCGGATCGTCTCGAGGCGCCGGTTCACGCGCAACCCATAGGCCGCATGGGGGCTGAGCGATTCGAGCAGGAGTTCGCCCTCGCGGACGTCGGACGCCGGGTCGCTGCCTCCGCGCAGGATACGGTTGGTCTCCTGGTCGCGCGGGGCGAAGGCGACGATCAGGGCGTCGAGCAAGCCCTCGGCCTTGCCCGAGTTGTCCGTCGAGAAATTGCAGACATAGACATCGAGGGTGACGCCACCGCGTTCCGGCCAGGTGTGCAGGGCCAGGTGCGATTCGGCGAGCAGCACCGCGCCGGTGACGCCGCCCGGCTCCCCTTCGTACTCCGGAAACGTGAAGAACTTCTCGTCGACGATCGTCAGGCCGGCGTCCTCGACGGCGCGCCGGCACAGATCGGCGAGTCTGTCCGCATCGATCAGAAGGCTCGTATCACATCCGCATCCATACAAGTCAGCGGTGAGATGTAGTCCTTGCATTTCTTACCAACCCCAGTCAGTAGATGACCGCTAGTCAGCGGAAATTGCCCCGGTCCTTTCCCGGAGGGACCCCCACAACCAACCCGGACTTCAGAATCCTCGGAAACCTCCGACCCGGACTGCAATGCGCTCGACGGCACGCGCGTCCGCGATACTTGCCGTGGGTGAAACGCCGCCCGGCGAGATGCCGGTCGCTTCGTTCGAGCGCAGAAAAGCCGGAAAGAATAACACAGCCCGACGCGTATCACGGCCGGCTCCTCGGAAACCCGCGAGATTTGCTAAACTTTCCCGCTTTCCCCGGTGCCATTGAGATGACCGCAGAACCCGCCGCGCCCGCACTCGATCCCACGCTCGCGCCGCAGATGGCCGCCGCGATCCGGGCCCTGTCCATGGACGCCGTGCAACGCGCGAAATCCGGTCATCCGGGCATGCCGATGGGAATGGCCGAGATCGCGGTCGCGCTCTGGGGCGTGCACCTGCGGCACAACCCGGCGGACCCGCGCTGGCCCGACCGCGACCGCTTCGTGCTGTCGAACGGCCACGGCTCGATGCTCCTGTACTCGCTGCTGCACCTGAGCGGCTACGACCTCGGCGTGGACGATCTCAAGGCGTTTCGCCAGCTGCATTCGCGCACGCCGGGCCACCCCGAGTTCGGCATCACGCCCGGCGTCGAGACCACCACCGGGCCGCTGGGGCAAGGCCTTGCCAACGCCGTGGGCATGGCCCTGGCCGAGCGCCGGCTCGCCGGCGAGTTCAACCGCGACGGCCTGGCCATCGTCGACCATCTCACCTATGCCTTCGTCGGCGACGGCTGCCTGATGGAAGGCATCTCGCACGAGGCCTGTTCGCTGGCCGGCACCCTGCGCCTGTCGCGGCTCGTCGTGCTCTACGACGACAACGGCATCTCGATCGACGGCGAGGTCCGCCACTGGTTCCGCGACGACACCGTCGGCCGCTTCCGCGCCTACGGCTGGCACGTCATCGCCGACGTGGACGGCCACGACGTGCAGGCGGTCGACCGGGCAATCGCGACCGCCGCGCGCTGGGCGCGCGAGGGCCGCGACGGCGTCTTCGCCCCCACGCTCATCCAGTGCCGCACCATCATCGGCAAGGGCGCGCCCGCGCGGGCGGGCACCGCCAAGGCGCACGGCGAGCCCCTCGGCGAGGACGTGATCGCGGAGGCGCGCGCGGGCATGGACTGGCCGCACGAGCCCTTCGCGGTGCCGGCACCGGTCCGCGCGGCCTGGGATGCCCGCGAGCGCGGCGCCCGGGCGCAGCAGGCGTGGCAGGAGCGGTTCGAGGCCTACCGCGGCGCGCACCCGGATGCCGCGGCCGAGTTCGAGCGGCGCATGGCCGGCCGGCTCACCGGCGAACTCGACGATGCGCTCGATCGCGCCGTCGCCCAGGCCAGCGAATCGGGCGCCGCGATCGCCACCCGCAAGGCATCGCAACTCGCGCTCGACCAGATCGGCCCGGCGCTGCCCGAACTCATCGGCGGCTCGGCCGACCTGACCGGCTCCAACCTCACCGAGTTCAAGGGCGCCGGTGCGCTGCGCACGGGCGACCGTGGCCCCGAGGGCGGGCGCCACATCAACTACGGCGTACGCGAGTTCGGCATGGCCGCGATCATGAACGGGCTCGCGCTGCATGGGGGCTTCGTGCCCTACGGCGGCACCTTCCTCACCTTCTCCGACTACTCGCGCAACGCGATCCGCATGGCGGCGCTGATGAAGCAGCGGGTGGTGCATGTCTTCACCCACGACTCCATCGGCCTGGGCGAGGACGGCCCGACGCACCAGCCCG
This sequence comes from Burkholderiaceae bacterium, assembly GCA_036724585.1. Taxonomy (GTDB): domain Bacteria; phylum Pseudomonadota; class Gammaproteobacteria; order Burkholderiales; family Burkholderiaceae_E; genus JAMLIN01. The sequence continues at coordinate 6,612 of DAIMFM010000138.1, forward strand.
TCGAGCATGCGGCCAGCCTGCGCCTGATACCGGGGCTCGATGTCTGGCGGCCCGCCGACGCCGTCGAGACCGCGCTCGCCTGGGGCTGCGCGATCGAGCGGGCGGACGGGCCCAGCGCCTTGCTGCTGACGCGCCAGGCCGTGCCCCATGTCAGCCGCTCGGACGCCCAGGTGGCCGGCATACGGCGCGGCGGCTATGTCCTGCGCGAGGCCGGCGCGGCGCAGGCGGTCCTCATCGCCACCGGCTCGGAGCTCTCGCTCGCCCTGGGGGCGCGCGAGCAACTGGCCGAGCGCGGCATCGAGGTCAGGGTGGTCTCCATGCCTTCGACCAGCGTCTTCGACAGGCAGGAAGTCACATACCGGTCCCACGTGCTGTCCGAGAATCTCCCGCGGGTAGCGGTCGAGGCCGGGGCCACCGGGGGCTGGTGGAAATACGGTTGTTCCGCCGTGGTCGGCATCGACAGTTTTGGCGAATCGGCGCCGGCCGGGGCGCTGTTCGAGCATTTCGGGCTGACGGTCGCGCGCGTCGTGGAAGCGGTGCTGGCGGCGATCGGGCGGCCCGGCGAGTAGACGCGCCGGGGTGCGGCGAGGCGCCGCGCCCCGGTCATCGGAGTTTCCGGGTTTCAATCCTCACAGGGGATCACCAATGACAATTCGAGTCGCGATCAACGGTTACGGGCGCATCGGCCGCAACATCCTCCGGGCCCACTACGAGTCGGGCAAGAAGCATCCCATCGAGATCGTCGCGATCAACGACCTCGGCAACGCCGGCATCAATGCGCACCTGACGCAGTACGACACCGCGCACGGCCGCTTTCCCGGCACCGTCTCGGTCGAGGGCGAGCACATGGTCGTCGATGGCGACAGGATCCGCGTGCTCGCCAACCGCAACCCGGCCGAGCTGCCCTGGGGCGAGCTCGGCGTGGACGTGGTGCTCGAGTGCACCGGCTTCTTCACCTCCAAGGAGAAGGCATCGGCGCACCTCGCCGGCGGCGCGAAGAAGGTGATCATCTCGGCGCCCGGCGGCAAGGACGTCGACGCGACCATCGTCTACGGCGTCAACCACGAGGTGCTCGAGGCGAGCCATACCGTCATCTCCAACGCATCGTGCACGACCAACTGCCTCGCGCCGCTGGTCAAGCCGCTGCACGACGCGCTCGGCGTCGAGACCGGCCTGATGACGACGATCCACGCCTACACCAACGACCAGGTGCTGAGCGACGTCTACCACGAGGACCTGCGCCGCGCGCGCTCGGCGACGCAGTCGATGATCCCGACCAAGACCGGCGCGGCCGCCGCGGTG
>DAIMFM010000139.1:0-6421 GCA_036724585.1 Burkholderiaceae bacterium
GGGGCTGTCTCTTGATGTAGCCGGTGTGCGAGAGGGTCACGACCATGTCGGTCGGCGTGATGAGGTCCTCGTCGCCGATCTCGGTGGCGTTGAACTCGATGCGCGAGCGCCGCTCGTTGCCGAACTCGGCCCGCACCGCACCGAGCTCGTCGGCGATGATCCGGGTGATGCGCTCCGGCTTGGCCAGGATGTCGAGCAGGTCGCTGATCAGTTCGATGATCTCGCGATATTCCTGGACGATCTTGTCCTGCTCCAGGCCCGTCAGGCGCTGCAGCCGCATCTGCAGGATCTCCTGCGCCTGGGCGTCGGACAGCATGTATTCGTCGCCGTGCAGGCCGAAGGCCGGGTCGAGTCCCTCGGGCCGGTAGCTGGCGAGGTCCTGGCCGGCGCGCTCGAGCATGGCGCGCGCCACGCCCGCGTTCCAGCCCCGGGCCATCAGGCGTTCCTTGGCGATGGGCGGCGTGGGCGAGGCCTTGATCAGCTCGATCATCTCGTCGACGTTCGCGATCGCGACCGCGAGGCCCTCGAGGATGTGGCCGCGCTCGCGGGCGCGGCGCAGCTCGAACACGGTGCGACGGGTGACCACCTCGCGCCGGTGCGCGAGGAAGTACTCGATCATCTGCTTGAGGTTGAGCAGCCGCGGCTGGCCGTCGACCAGGGCCACCATGTTGATGCCGAAGGTGTCCTGGAGCTGCGAGGCCTTGTAGAGATTGTTGAGGACGACCTCGGCGCGCTCGCCGCGCTTGAGCTCGATCACGATCCGCATGCCCGACTTGTCGGACTCGTCGCGGATGTCGGAGATGCCCTCGATGCGCTTCTCGTTGACCAGCTCCGCGATGCGCTCGAGCAGCACCCGCTTGTTGACCTGGTAGGGCAGCTCGTCGACGATGATCGCGGTGCGCGAGCCCCGGTCGATCTCCTCGAAGTGCGTGACGGCGCGCATCACCACGCGCCCGCGGCCGGTGCGGTAGCCCTCGCGCACCCCGGCGATGCCGTAGATGGTGGCGCCCGTGGGGAAGTCCGGCGCCGGCACCTTCTCGATCAGCTCGTCGATCGTGATGTCGGGATGCTCGAGCACGGCGAGCGAGGCGTCCACCACCTCGCCCAGGTTGTGCGGCGGGATGTTGGTCGCCATGCCCACCGCGATCCCGGCCGAGCCGTTGACGAGCAGGTTGGGCAGGCGCGCCGGCAGGACGGTGGGCTCGCTCTCCTTGCCGTCGTAGTTGGGCTGGAAGTCGACCGTTTCCTTGTCGATGTCCGAGAGCAGCTCGCTCGCGATGCGCTCGAGCCGGCACTCGGTGTAGCGCATTGCTGCCGCGTTGTCGCCGTCGATCGAGCCGAAGTTGCCCTGCCCGTCCACCAGCGGGTAGCGCAGCGAGAAGTCCTGCGCCATCCGCACCAGGGTGTCGTAGATCGCGGAATCGCCGTGCGGGTGGTATTTCCCCATCACCTCGCCGACCACCCGGGCGCACTTCACGTAGGGCCGGTTCCAGACGTTGCTGGATTCGTACATGGCGTAGAGCACGCGCCGATGCACCGGCTTGAGTCCATCGCGCACATCGGGCAACGCCCTGCCGACGATCACGCTCATCGCGTAATCGAGGTAGGAGCGTCGCATCTCCTCCTCGAGACTGATCGGCAAGGTTTCCTTGGCGAATGGATCCATCGGCAGGGCTTCTCAATCAGGGAATGCGGGGAATGACGCTCGATAACGCTTGAGCAGCTAAACCTTTGAATTCTATCATTTGACGCCGATCCCACCGGAGGGGCGCAAGCGCGCAGCCATGTCCACACCCACCCTGGTCATCGCCCCGACGTGGCTCGCCCGCGTCGAACCGGGCTTCGACGTCGAGACCGGCATGGCGGTCGTCGTCGAGGCCGACCGGATCGTCGCGATCGAGCCGCTCGCGCAGGCCCGTGCCGCCCATCCCCGCGCCGAGTTCGTCGAACTGCCGGGGCACCTGGTCTGCCCCGGCTTCGTCAACCTGCACTGCCATGCGGCGATGTCGCTGCTGCGCGGCGCCGGCGACGACCTGCCGCTCGAGCGCTGGCTCGGCGAGCGCATCTGGCCGATCGAGGGCCAGCTGGTCTCGCCCGAGTTCGTCCACGACGGCGCCCTGCTCGGCTGCCACGAACTCCTGCTGGGCGGGGTCACCTGCATCAACGACATGTACTTCTTCCCCGAGGCGATGTTGCGGGCCGCCCGGGTGCTGGGCATGCGCGCATGCGCCGGCATCGTCGTCATCGACTTCCCGAGCCCGTACGGCGCCGGCCCGGACGACTACCTCGCCAAGGGCCTGGCCCTACGCGATCGCTGGCTCGACGATCCCCTGGTGGGCTTCACCCTCGCGCCGCATGCGCCCTACACGGTGGGCGACGAGCCCTTGCGACGCATCGCCACGCTGTCCCAGGAGCTCGGCCTGCCCGTCCACATCCATGTGCACGAGACCGCCGAGGAAGTCGCCCGCGGCGTGGAGGCCCATGGCTGCCGGCCGCTCGAGCGGCTGCGCCGCCTGGGACTGCTCGGGCCCGAGCTGATCGCGGTGCACGCCGTGCATCTCGAGCCGGCCGACATCGCCCTGCTGGCCAGCCACTCGGCGAGCGTCGCCCACTGCCCGCATTCCAACCTGAAGCTCGCCAGCGGCATCGCGCCCATCGCCGAATTGCTCGATGCCGGGGTCAATGTCGGGCTCGGCACCGACGGCGCGGCCAGCAACAACCGGCTCGATGTGTTGCAGGAAGCACACACTGCCGCGATGCTGGCCAAGGGCGCCAGCGGGCGCGCCGACGTCTTCCCCGCGCGCGCGGTCCTGGAGGCGATGACGCTGGGTGGCGCACGTGCATTGGGTATGGAGGACAGAATCGGCTCGATTCGAGCCGGCAAACAGGCCGATCTGGTGGCGGTCGATTTGACAGCGCCCGAATCGCGTCCCGTTTTCGACCCGATTTCTCACTTGATCTATACCGCCGGACGGGCGCATGTTGCCGATGTCTGGATCGCCGGACGCCGTGTTGTCCGCAAACGACAACTAGCCGATAAGAACGGCAGGACGGCCCTCTCCGACGTAGTTGGTCGGATCGGGGTGTGGCAGAATCGAATCAGTAGGATTCTGTCGGGTACTGCTGCATCCTGAGGCGCGGCTCGTGCCGGCGATATGGATTTCGAACCCAGAATCGTTCCGTTCCTAGCGAGGAGAAACATGAACAAACCGGTCAAAATGGCTCATCTGATTGCGACCGCCGTTTTTGCTGCGGCTTCGTCCGCCGCGGTTGCACAGACGGGTAACGGTGGCTATGTCGTCAGCCCCGACAACCAGGTCGTGGTCGATCCGTTCGGTCTCTGCTGGCGTACATCGGGCTTCACCCCGGCCGACGCCGTGAAGGGCTGCGACGACGACCTCCTGCCCAAGGAAGCGCCGAAGCCGGCCCCGCCGCCGCCCCCGGCGCCCGCCCCGGCACCCGCCCCGGCTCCGGTACCCGCGCCCAAGGCCGAGAAAGTCACCTTCGCGGCGGATGCGTTCTTCGACTTCGACAAGAGCGATCTCAAGCCCGAAGGCAAGGCCCGCCTCGACGACCTGGTCTCCAAGATCCAGGACATGACCCTCGAAGTCGTCATCGCCGTCGGCCACACCGACAGCATCGGCGCCGCCGACTACAACCAGCGCCTGTCGGTCCGTCGTGCCGAATCGGTCAAGAGCTACCTGGTCGGCAAGGGCATCGAGGCCAACCGCGTCTACACCGAAGGCAAGGGCGAGAAGCAGCCCGTCGCGTCCAACCAGACGCGCGATGGCCGCGCCAAGAACCGCCGCGTGGAAATCGAGGTGGTCGGTACCCGCATGCGTTGATGCGCGTTCGTCACGGGCTCCGGCCCGTGGCGCACACGAGGCCCCGCCCCGGCGGGGCTTTTTTTCGTCCGCGCATCGCGGATGAGGGTGCTCTCGCTTTCGTGGCGACCCCGCCGGCTTCGATGACGGCGCTGCCCGCTTTAGTAGAATGGGTCCATCGTCGGCGGCCGCGGCCGCCCCATGCCTGAAGCGAGGATTCAATGAGCGACAGCGCCCGCCCACTGCCAGGCGCGGCCGGCGTGGCCAACGTCGATGCGGCCGAACTCGAGAAGTTCCAGGCCATCGCGGCCAACTGGTGGGATCCCGAAGCCGAGTTCGCTCCGCTGCACCGGATCAATCCGCTGCGCCTAGGATGGATCGACGGCATCGCGCCGCTCGCCGGGTGCAAGGTCCTCGACGTCGGCTGCGGCGGCGGCATCCTCGCCGAGGCCATGGCGTTCAAGGGCGCCGAGGTCACCGGCATCGACCTCGCCCAGGCCTCGCTGCAGGTCGCCGAACTGCACAAGCTCGAGAGCGGCGCGAACGTCGACTATCGCTGCATCGCCGTCGAGACGCTCGCCGAACAGGCGCCGGCGCAATTCGATACGGTCACCTGCATGGAGATGCTCGAGCATGTGCCCGACCCGGCATCGGTGATCGGCGCCTGCGCGACGCTCGTGCGACCGGGCGGCCATGTCTTCTTCTCGACGATCAACCGCAACCCCAAGGCGTTCCTCTTCGCGATCGTGGCCGCCGAGTACGTGCTGGGCCTGCTGCCACGCGGCACGCACGAGTTCGACCGCTTCCTCAAGCCGTCGGAGATCGCCGCGGGGGCGCGCCGCCACCGGCTCGAGCCGCTCGAAACCTGCGGCCTTTCCTACAACCCATTGACGAAGGCCTACAGCCTTGCGCCCGACGACGTCTCGGTGAACTACATGATGGCGTTCCGGCGGATGAGCGACCAGTAAGCCCCGGAACGACATGACAGGCAATGGCGCGGGCACCCACAGGGCGGTGCTCTTCGATCTCGACGGCGTGCTCACCGACACTGCGCGCGTGCACGCGGCGGCGTGGAAGAAACTCTTCGACGAGTTCCTGCGCGAGCACGCCGACGCTGCCGGCGAAGCCTTCGTGCCCTTCGACATCGACGACGACTACCGGCGTTACGTCGACGGCAAGCCGCGGCTCGACGGAACGCTCGCCGACACGGCGGACGACCTCGCCGCCGCGATCAACACCATGCGCATCGCGCGCGACCTCGAGCCGGTGCCCGTGGCCGACCTGCGCGGCTACGCCTCGATGGGCGCGCGCGGGCTCGTCGGCAAGGGCTTCGGCGTGGGCCCCGACGATCCCGAGTTCCCGGCGCTGCGCGAGGAGTTCCTGGCCAACTACGAGGCGGCGATGCTCGTGCATACCCGCCTCTTCGACGGCATGGCCGAGGTGCTCGATGCCATCGAGGGCGCCGGGATGCGCTGGGGCGTGGTCAGCAACAAGGTCGAACGCTACGTGCGCCCCATCATCGCGGGCCTGGGCCTGGCCGAGCGCTGCGGCTGCACCGTGGGTGGCGACACCACGCACGCGCCCAAGCCCCACCCGGCGCCCCTGCTGCTCGGCGCGAAACTGGTCGGCGTCGCGGCCACCGACTGCATCTATGTGGGCGACGACCACCGCGACGTGATCGCGGGGCAGGCGGCCGGCATGCGCACGATCGCGGCGGCCTATGGCTACTGCAGCGCCGGCGTGCCGCCGGACGAATGGGGCGCCGACCACCTGGTGGAATCGGTGCCGGAGCTGCTGCGCTACTTCGGCTGAACGGCCCGTACCGGCCCTCAGGGCGCGGTGGCCCGCACCAGCCAGGCGGCGAGCTCGTCGAGCGCGCCCGCCACCGCCCGGTCGAACGCGGCGACCGCGCCGGCCGCATCGGCCTGCGCGACCGGCGCCTCGCGGCTGAATTCCTCGCGCGCGAGCATGCGGCGCGTCGAGATCTCGATGAGCTCGGCCGAGAAGGCCACGCGCACCTTGCCGGGTTCGACCGCGGCATCATGGTAGAAGTCGTGCACCACGAGGCGCAGGTACAGCTGGGCGCGTGAGCCGTCCCCGATCGTGGCGACCTCGGCGAAGGCCTTGCGCGCGCGCAGGTCGCGCTCGACGATGCGCGCGAGCCGGGTCGCCACCGGTTCGGTCCAGCTGGCGAACTGGTAGTAGGCCCGCTGGTCGGGCGCCCGCGCGTAGGCGATCGAGATCGACTCGTAGAACGAGGACCCCGGCAGCACATCCACCCAGAGGCCGCGCGGATCGGTGCGCGGCGCCGTCTCGGTGGGCAGGGGCACCGCCAGCTCGTACCAGGTGCGCGGCGTCGGGTCGCCGGGCCCGATCGAGATGCAGCCGGCGAGCAGCCCCGCGGCGAGCGCCAGCGTGAGTCGCCTGGCGGCAAGCCCGGGTCGCACGGCGACCGTCATCGGGAAGCGGCTCATTGCGACTTCTCCCCGGGCCCGAGCTGGCGCGGCCCCGGCCCCAGGACCGCGCTGCGGGGATCACTCAGCCGCTCGGCGGTGCGCGAGAGCATGGCGGCCGCGGTGCGCATGTCGCGCGCCGTG
>DAIMFM010000139.1:6431-7891 GCA_036724585.1 Burkholderiaceae bacterium
GCTCCGCCAGGCCGTCGGACGACAGCTGCCGGGTGGCCTCGCCGATGTCCTGGGTCGTCTCGCCGAACTGGGCGATGGCCGCCTTGGCCTCGTCGGCGGCCTCGCGCAGCTCCACCAGGGTGCGCCCGCCCTCGTTGAGCATCATGCGGGCATCGGCGGTGAGCGGCCCGACCTCCGCGCTGAAGGCATTGGCCGCCTCGCCGATGCGGCGGCTGGTGCGCTCGAGCTCCTGCAGGGTGGCGTCGAGCGACGCGACGACGGTATCGACATGGCCCATGCGCGCCACCATCCCGGTGGAGAGATCGCGCAGCGCCAGCATGGTGTCGGAGAAGGCCTCGCGGTTCTCGGGCGTGAGCATGCTGTTCAGGTTGGCCAGCGCCGATTCGGCCGTGATCACCAGGCGGTTGGCCGACTCCGCGATCTGGTCGAGGTCGGACGTGCCCTCGGCGATCACCGGGTAGTGCTCGCCCGGGGGCACCTCGGTGAGCGGCGGCCCCGGCACGCCGGGCGTCTCGAGATTGATGCGGGCGATGCCCGTGAGCAGGTTGCGGGCGACGATCGCGCTCGTGTTCTGGCTCACCGGCGTGGCGCGCTCGACGCGGATGCGCACATGCACCACGTTGATGTTCTCGCGCTCGATGGTGAAGGCCTCGACCCGGCCGACCTTGATGCCGCGCATGTTGACGTCGCCGCCGACCTGCAGGCCCTCGAGCGACTGGCGCTCGAACTTGATGATGTAGTTCTGGTAGTCGGACGCCACCCCGGTATGCGACAGCCACAGGAGCGCGACGGCCAGGGCCACCACCAGGCTGACGATGACCGCGCCGATGAGCGTGTGTCGGGATTCGGGTTCCATGGGCTAGCCTGCTCGCGGGACGCCGTCGGGCGCCCGGGTACTGAAGTAGTCGCGGATCCAGGGGTGATCGACCCGCCGCACTTCCTCCAGTGTACCGTCGGCGATCAGCCGGCCCTCGCCCAGCACGATCAGCCGCTCGGCGATGCCGAACAGCGTGTCGAGGTCGTGGGTGATCATCAGCACCGTGATGCCGAGGTTGTGGCACAGGAAGCGCATCAGCTCGTCGAAGGCGCGCGCGGTGATCGGGTCGAGCCCCGAGGTAGGTTCATCCAGGAAGAGGATCTCGGGCTCCAGGGCCAGCGCCCGGGCGATCGCCGCCCGCTTCTTCATGCCGCCGGAGAGCTCGCTCGGCAGCTTGTCGCGCGAATCGATCGGAAAGCCCGCCAGCGACAGGCGCAGGTCCACCAGGGCGTCGAGCTGCCCGGGCGGCGTGTTCGTGTGCTCGCGCAGGGGCGTGGCCACGTTGTCGGCCACGCTGAGCGACGAGAACAGGGCCCCCTCCTGGAACATCATGCCGAAGCGGCGGCGCACCGCATCGAGCTCGGCCGCCGGCGCGTTCCAGACGTCCGTACCGAACAGGCGCACCGTGCCGGCGGTGGGGCGC
>DAIMFM010000140.1:0-7877 GCA_036724585.1 Burkholderiaceae bacterium
CCCCTTTTTCTTCCCTGCGCCGGCCTCCCCGCTTCGCTGCGCGGCACCGATCATCTACCTCGGACGCTCGTCGCGGCGCGGCACATTGACGACGCCGCCCCGCGACCCTGGGCAGGGACGCCAGCCGTGGGACGCCGCGCCGTCAGAACGGGCGCACCCCGATGAGCGGCACATGCAGCCACATCGCGAACACGCCGGTGGCGATGATGCCGATCACGATGGCCGCGATATCGCGGCCCCAGCCCGCCGCCGGGCGGGTCCGGCCCTCGATGCGGTCGCGCCGGCGCATGACCGCGAACTGCACGATCGCCCAGGCCAGGAAGACGCCGAACAACAGCAGGTCGGCGAGCGTGCCGTTGGACAGCAGGTGGCCCAGCGCCCAGGCCTTGACGCCGGCGAGCATCGGATGGCCGATCTTCTCGCGGATGTGGGTGTCCGGAATGTAAGTGGCTGCTATCAGGATGAAGGCGATCAGGGTGAGCAATGCCGTGGCATGGCGGCCCCAGGCGGGAGGCGTCCAGCGCACCGTTGGGTCGGTGCGGGCCACGCCGTAGCCGTAGATGATCACCACCAGTCCGATGATGGAGACGAGGGTGTAGAGGCCCTTCCAGGCCGGCACGCCGATGCGTGCGATCGTCGCGCTGCGCCAGCCATCGGCGACGAGCCGCACGGAATGGGGCCCGAAGAACAGCACCAGTCCCAGTATCAGCCAGCCCATGGGTCGCTCTCCTGCAGGGTTCGGGAAATGATTCGGGCAGAGTATGGGGCCGCGGCCGGCCACGGGCAAAACCGCGGCCTTCCGGACGACGCCATGGCAACGGGCCGATCGTCGACAATCGGGTGATGAAGACTTTCGCCCCCGTCGCCCTCGTCACGGGCTCGACCTCCGGCATCGGCGCGGCGATCGCCCGACGACTCGCGCGCGAGGGATTCGCGGTCGTCCTGCACTCGCGCGCCTCCGTGGAAGCGGGCCGCGCGCTCGCCGCGGAGCTCGGCACCGCCATCCATGTGCAGGCCGACCTCGCCGACGATGCCGCCCGGGTGCGGCTCGTGCGCGAGGCCGTGGCCGCCTGGGGCCGCCTCGACGTCCTGGTCAACCACCCGGGCAACAGTAGCGACAAAACCCAAGAAAACCAGGCGGCGGCCGCGCCGGCGATCTGGCGGGAGCTGCACGAGGTCAACGTCGTGGCGCCGTTTCGCCTCGTCGCCGAGGCCGCCCCGGCGCTGCGCGAGGCGGCCCGCGGCGGCCGTCCGGGCTGCGTCGTCAACATCGGCTCCCACGCCGGCATCCGTCCCCGGGGCGCATCGATCCCCTACGCCGCCTCCAAGGCCGCCCTCCACCACGTCACCCGCCTGCTCGCGCGCTCGCTCGCGCCGGACATCCGGGTCAATGGCGTGGCGCCGGGCCTGGTCGACACGCCCCTCACGGCGGACTGGACCGATGCGCAGAGGCTCTGGCGCGAGCATTCCCCGATGCGACGATCGGCGGCCCCGGACGACATCGCCCAGGCGGTCATGATGCTGGTCGCGTCGGACTACATCCCGGGCGAGATACTGCTCGCCGACGGCGGACTGAATCTTGCCTGATCCGCTGGGCGTGGCCCGCTGGCTTGCCGGGGCTCGAGGGAAGGATCCGGGTCGCGCTCGCTGCCGGCGACAAAAAAGGGCGCCCGAAGGCGCCCGAGGGGAGGGATCCAGTTCGTTCCGCTACGGCAGGTGGATCAGCTGCGTGCTTCGTCGCCGCCGCTGCGCGGGCCCTTCATGCCGCGCTTGCGCATCTCGGCGCGCTTGGCCAGCTTCTCGCGCTGCTCGGGCGTGAGGATCTTGTAGGTCTCGTGGCGCAGCTGCGCGCGCAGCAGCGCCAGGCCGGCACCGGCCTCCGAGGCGGTGTCGGCGAGCTGCTTGGCCTTCGCCTCGTCGAACGAGTCCGACATCGACATCGCGCGCAGTTCGCGCTGCGAGCTGCGCATGGTCTTGCCGAGCTCGCGCAGCTTGGGCGCCTGGGCATGGCGCAGTTCGAACAGCTGGTCGCGCTGCGCTTCGCTCAGGTCGAGGCCGCGCAGCATGTGGGCGCTGTGCATGCCCGAGCGATGGAAGTGCCCGTGGTGGCGATGGTGGCCCTTGTGGAAGTGCGCCTTTTGGAAGTGCCCCTTGTGGGCGCCGGGCACGCGCTCGCCGCTGCGATCGGTACCGGCCTGCTGGGCCATCACGGCCAGCGGCGTTGCAATGGCGATGGCGCTGACCAGGGCGAAGCGGCGGATCGATTTGCTTTGCATCTTCTTGCTCCTTCGGAAACGAGAGTGGTCTCTCGGGCGGTCACGCCCTGCATCGAGCGTTCGAAGCAATGTTCGATCGGTTGCCGGTAAAGCGCCGACGCGGCGTCGTAAGGATTTGTAAGCCGGCGCGCGGCATCAATGGGCCAGCCGCAGTCCCGGTCGCGCCCACGGCACCTCGACCAGCTGGCCGCGACTCGAGAGCGTGATCCACGCGGTTCGCATGTCGGCGCCGCCGAAGCAGATGTTGGTGGTGTAGGGATCGTCGAAGGCCCCGAACTCGACGAGGCGGCCCTGCGGGCTGCACACCGAGATGCCGCCGTCCATCAGGGTCGCGACGCAGACGTTGCCGCCGGCCTCGACGGCGAGCGAATCGAACAGCCGGTAGCCATCGGCGGAATAGACCAGGCGGCCGCCATGCGGGCTGGGGAAGGGCTCGCGGGCGAGTTCGCCGGGCGCCGTGACGGGCCAGGACCAGAGCCGGCCGGTCTCTGTCTCGGCGACATAGAGGATGCTCCCGTCGGGCGACAGGCCGATGCCGTTGGGCCGCGAGACGGGATGGACGACCTCGGTGATCGAGGAGCCGTCGGCGCGCGCGTAGTAGATGCCGCCCCGGTCGAGTTCGCGCGGGCGGGACTTGCCCAGGTCGGTGAACCAGAAGCCGCCATGAGCATCGAAGACGATGTCGTTGGGCCCGCGCAGGCGGTGCTCGCCGACGCGATCGTAGAGCACGTCGACGCGTCCCGACTCGATGTCGATGCGCTCGATCCGGCCGCCGCCGTAGTCGGCCGGCTCGAAGGTGGGCAGCAGGATGCCGGCATGCCGGCGCCACTCGAAGCCGCCGTTGTTGCAGACGTAGCAGGCACCGTCCGGGCCGAGCGCCGCGCCGTTGGGGCCGCCGCCGGGACGGGCGACGATGCTCGCCTTGCCGGTGCGGGCATCGATGCGGGTCAGCGTGCCGCGCCTGATCTCGACCACGAGCAGCGAGCCGTCGGGCGCGAGCACCGGCCCTTCGGGAAACTCCAGTCCCTCGGCGAGGATCTTCATCGATTCGTCTCCTGTGTGTTCTTCTTGGATGAGGCGATTATCCATCGGCGGCACGGCCACGGCCGGTGCGCCCGACGGTCTAGAATGGCCCGATGCCGAAACGCCTGTCCCCGCCGCGCGCGGCCCGACGCTTCGCGTCGATCGGCCGGTCCTCCATCGCGCTGGCGCTCTTCCTCGTCGCCTTCGCACCCGATGCGATGCTCCCCGCGTCGCTCGCGGCTTCCGGCTCGAGCGCCAAGGTCGCCACCGATGCGTTCGCCGCCGACGATCGCCCGCCAGCCGATCCCGCGCAGTTCGCACGCTGCCTCGATCGCCTCGAACCGACCGCCCGCTCGCGCGGCATCAGCGAGGCCACCTGGAATGCGCAGCTCGAGGGGGTCGAGCCCGATCGCGGCGTGCTCGCCTCGCTCGACTACCAGCCCGAGTTCCGCACGCCGATCTGGGACTACCTCGCCGCGCTCGTCGACAGCGACCGGATCGCGGACGGCCGCGCCATGCTCGCCGAGCACGCCGAGACGCTGGCGGCGGTGGAGCGGCGCTTCGGCGTCGACCCGGCGACCGTGGTGGCGGTGTGGGGAGTGGAGAGCAACTACGGGCGCAACTTCGGCAAGCTCTCGCTGGTGCGCTCGCTCGCCACGCTCTCGTGCTTCGGGCGGCGCCAGCCCTACTTCCAGGAAGAGTTCCTCACCATCCTGCGCATCGCCCAGGAGGGCCACGTCGCCCCCGATGCGCTGGTCGGCTCCTGGGCCGGCGCCTTCGGCCAGACGCAGTTCATGCCGAGCACCTTCATGAGCACCGCGGTCGATTTCGACGGCGACGGGCGCCGCGACATCGTGGGCTCGGTGGCCGACGCCCTCGCGTCCACGGCCAACTACCTGCGCCGCGCGGGCTGGCGGCGCGGCGAAACCTGGGGATTCGAGGTGCGCCTGCCGGAGGGCTTCAACACCCGCACCACCGGCCGCAGGAACAAGCGCCCCCTCTCCGAATGGATCGCGCGCGGCGTCACGCTGCCGGACGGCCGGGCCATCGACCCGGCCGCCCTGAAGCTCACGCCACAGGCGCGGGCCGGGCTCATCGTGCCGGCGATGCGCGAGGTCCGCTCGGCCCGCGCGCCGGCCTTCCTGGTGCTGCCGAACTTCGACGCGATCTATTCCTACAACGCGGCCGAGAGCTACGCGCTGGCGATCGCGCATCTCGCCGACCGACTGCGTGGCGCGCCGCCCTTCCATGCGGACTGGCCGACCGACGACCCCGGCCTCGGCCGGGCCGAGCGTCGCGAGCTCCAGACGCTGCTGCTCCTGCGTGGGCACGACATCGGCGAGGTCGACGGCCTGATCGGCAGCCGCAGCCGTGCCGCCATCGCCGAGGAGGAGCGGCGCCTCGGCTGGCCGGAGAGCGGACGGGCCGGGCGCAAGATCCTCGAGGCCCTGCGCCGGGAGCCGGGCTGAAGCCGATGCCGCGTGCGGGCCGACCCGGTGGACCCCGCCCGGAGCGCCTCGCCCGGCGGCCGCTCAGCGAAGAGGCGCACGAGCGCCTCGAGGAGATGATCGTCGAGCTCGAGCTGCTGCCCGGCGCGCCGGTCTCGGAGGCGATGCTCGCGAGCCGGCTCGGCCTGGGTCGCACCCCGATCCGCGAGGCGCTGCAGCGGCTCGCCCGCGAACATCTCATCGAGGTCCTGCCGCACCGCGGCTACCGCGTGAGCGAGATCGACCTCGCCCAGCAGCTGCGCATGCTCGAGGTTCGCCGCGAGATCGAGCGCCTGGTCGTGCGCCAGGCCGCGCGGCTCGCGAACGCGTCCGAGCGCGGCGAGTTCGGCCGCCTCGCCGACGCCTTCGACGATGCCGCGCATTCGGCCGACTGGCAGCTGTTCCGGCGCGCCAACCGCCACTTCATCGTGCTGTGCCGCGACACCGCGCGCAACGAGTTCTCCAGCGGCGCGATGGCGGCCATGCGCGGCCTCGTGCGTCGCTTCTGGGTGCTGAACTATCGCAGCGCCGCCGAGCAGCCCGACATCGCGCGCTCCTATGCGCGCACGGCCCGGCAGATCGCGCGCGGCGACGAGGACCGCGCCGCGGCCGAATTCGATGTCCTGATGGACCACGTCGAGGCGTTCACCCGGGGCCATGGCGTGGCACCGCCCGCCGCATCCTAGCCCCGAAAGCCGTGGGGACCGTCGAAGGGCGCCGCGCTGGCGAGGTGGCTGACGAGGCCGGCGGCCGGGGTCCAGGCATGCACCCGGAACTGCGGCGGCTCCCGGGTCCACCGATAGGGTGACGCGGGATCGAAGTCCAGGTGCATCTGGTGGACCGTCGACGGGCAGGTCGAGGCGATCGTGCCGCCGAAGCGGGCCTCGATGGCCCGGTGCAGGTGCCCGCTGATCACCCGCTCGACATTGGGATGGGCGCGCAGCAGGGCGGCGAGCCGTTCGCCGCCGCGACGCAGGCCGATGCGGTCCATGGGCTCGACCAGGGTGGCGAAGGGCGGATGATGCATCGCCACGACGACCGGCTGCCCGGCGCATCGCCCCAGGCGGGCTTCGAGCCAGTCGAGGCGATCGTCGCAGAGCTCGCCCCAGTCGTGCCCCGGCGCGAGGGTGTCGAGGACGAGCAGGCGCAGCGGCCCGATGCCGACCTCGTACTGCAGGCTGCCCGCCGGCGCGTCGGCCGCGAGGCGCGCATGCCCGGGAAAGGCATCGAGGAGCGGCCCGCGCGCATCATGGTTGCCGGCGAGCAGGTAGACCGGCATGGCCAGCGGCGCCAGCAGTTCGCGCAGCAGCGCATAGGCTTCGGGCTGCCCGCCGTCGACGAGGTCGCCGGTGGCGACCACCGCATCGGGCGCCTGCTCGAGCCGGCCGATCGCCGCCACGGCCCCGGCGAGCGCCGTCGCGGGGTCGATGCCGCCGATGCCGACGGCACCGGGCTCCCGGAGGTGCATATCGCTGATCTGGACGAAGGAGGTCGGCGGCTGGGACATGGCGATGGCGGGGGCCTTGCGTCGAGGCGCGCCGGCAGGGCGCCCGCGCGTCCGCACCGAGTCTGGCCCGGCCGCCGGGCGCTTGCAAGCCGGTGCTACAGTACGTCGCATCGGCACGTGGCCCGGCCGCGGTCGCCGGCGGAGGAGACGGATGTTCGGCATGGAATGGTTCGAGCGCTGGCGCGAGGCGGCCAACGAGCGGCCGGCACTCGCATGGCTCGGTCGCGATGTCGCGCTCGATATCTGCATCAGGATCGACGCCACGCCCTGGTTCCTGGGCATCGAGGCCGGGCGCATCGGCGTCGTCGCGCAAGGACCCTTCCACATGCGGCGCGCCCATCTCGTGTTCGCGGCGTCGGCGCGGTCCTGGGCGAGCTTCTGGCGGGCAATCCCGCCGCGCGGCTTTCACGACCTCTTCGCGATGTCGAGCTACGGCCACGTCGAGATAGGCGGCGACGTCGATCGCCTGCGCGCCGCGCTTCCCTTCGTGAAGGCCTTGTTCGAAGTGCCGCGGGCGTTCGATCCGGAACCCGCGACGGCCGATCGCGATCCGGTCGCGGGGCAGGGCGACGAGGTCCGCTTCGAGCCGATCCGCGGCGGCTATGTGCACTATCCGATCGAGGGCCGGCCGTACCGCGTGTACTTCGAGGAAGCGGGCGACGGTATTCCCCTGCTCTGCCTGCATACCGCCGGCGCGCACTCGAACCAGTTCCGCCACCTGATGTGCGACCGCGAGATCACCGAGCGCTTCCGCGACATCGCCATCGACCTGCCCTGGCACGGCAAGTCCAATCCGCCCGACGACTCGATGGAACAGCGCTGCCGGCTCACGCCGGCCTTCTACGTCGGCGCGATCGTCGGCTTCGCCGATGCGCTGGGGCTCGAGCGACCGGTCGTCCTCGGCTGCTCGATGGGCGGACGGGTGGTGTTCCCGCTCGCGGCCGACCATGGCGAGCGCTTTCGCGCGGTCATCGGCCTGGAGGCCACCGACGAACCCTCGCCCTGGTGGGACGACAGCTGGCTCGGCGCCCGCGACTTCGCGAGCGGCGAGTTCTGCGCGGCACTGGTGTCGGGGCTGTGCGCCCCGCAGAGCCCGCCGGCGGCGCGCGCCGAGACCCTCTGGCACTACCAGCAGGGCGGCTCCTATGTCTTCGAGGGCGACATGCACTTCTTCCGGGCCGACAGCCGCTTTCGCGACCATGCGGCGCGCATCGACACCGACCGCTGCGCCGTCTGGCTGCTCACCGGCGAGTACGACTACTCGTGCCGCGCCGAGAACAGCGCCGCGACGGCGGCCCGGATTCCCGGCGCGGTCGCCACCATGATGCCCGGCCTCGGGCATTTCCCGATGATCGAGAACCCGGCGCGGTTCAGGACGCACCTCCTGCCGGTCCTCGACGAGATCCAACGCAGGAGCGCTCCATGAAGTTCAGCATCCAGCACGCCCGCGACGCCGAGTTCCGCGCCGACGGGCTGCGCCAGTATTTCGAGTATCGCGACCTCGGCATCCGCGAGGCCACCAACGGCCACGCCGTCATGCACGTGATCCGCGCCCGCGAAGGCACGCACGCCACCGGCGAGTGG
>DAIMFM010000141.1:0-7874 GCA_036724585.1 Burkholderiaceae bacterium
CGTGGACTACCGCCAGCTCGGCGTGCCCGCCACGATCGCGGTCGGCATCGACGCGGTCGGGCCCGAGCTGTGGCTCGCGCGTCCCGGCGCCGCGCCGGTGCGCTTCGCGTTCCGCGACGACCTGCGGCCGGACGCGGCCGAGGTCGTGTCGCGGCTGCGCGGCCGGAATATGCGGGTGGAGCTGCTGTCCGGCGACCGGGAGGCCACCGTCGGCGCCGTGGCCCGGGCGCTCGGCATTCCCGCCTGGCGCGGCCGCGCGACCCCTCAGGACAAGGCCGCGCGGCTCGCCGAGCTGGCGGCGGCAGGGCGGCGCGTGCTGATGGTCGGGGACGGGCTCAACGACGCGCCGGCTCTGGCGGCCGCCCATGTCTCCATGTCGCCGGCCAGCGCCGCCGACATCAGCCGCACGACCGCGGACGTGGTCTTCCAGGGCGAGCCGCTGGCGCCGGTGCCGGAGACCCTCGCCGTCGCCGGGGCCGCCGATCGCCTGGTTCGCCAGAACATCGCGCTCGCCCTGCTGTATAATGCGATCGCGGTGCCCCTCGCCGTGCTCGGCTTCGTGACCCCGCTCGTCGCGGCGATCGCGATGTCGAGTTCGTCCGTCCTGGTGATCGCCAACGCGCTGCGGCTCGCCCGCCGGAGGCTGGCATGACGATCCTGCTCTATCTGATCCCGGTCGCGCTCGCGCTGGGGCTCCTCGGTCTCGGCGCCTTCCTGTGGGCGATGAAGTCGGGCCAGTTCGAGGATCTCGACGGCGCCGCCAACCGCATCCTGTTCGACGACGACCGGCCGCTTCCGCCGGCCGACGAGGGCAATCGCCGCTGATGCCTGGGATATTCGGGGGCGCCGGTCAGCCGGGGCCGAGCGGCGCCAGGATGAGCTTCGCCGTGCGGCGCAGCTGGGCCGGCTTGCGCCCGGATTTCGCCAGCACGATCAGGCCGAGATAGCCGGAAAGGAGATAGTCGGCCAGGGCGGCCGACTCCGCGGCCGGGTCGAGGTCGCCGGCCTGGCGCGCCCGCTCGAGCGCGCGGCGGAAGGCGGCGCCGAGGCGGCCGAAGCCGCCGGAGACCTCCGCCTTCACGTCGGGGTCGACCGGGGCGCGCTCGACCGCGGCGTTGCAGAGCAGGCAGCCGCGCTTGCCCTGCCGCGCGGCGAGGCCGGGAATCTCGAGGAACATGTTGCGGATGGCCTCGAGCGGCGTATCCGACCTGTCGAGCTCCAGCGCGGACGGGTCCACCACGTCGCGGCAGTAGCGGTCGATCGCCGCCAGATAGAGGGCGTGCTTGTCGCCATAGGTCGCGTAGAGGCTGCTGCGGTTGATGCCGAGCGCTTCGACCAGGTCCTGGATCGAGGTCGCCTCGTAGCCCTTGGCCCAGAACAGCTCGACGGCGCGGTCGAGCACCTCGTCCGGATCGAATTCCTTGGGGCGCGCCACGGCCTGTCCTTCTTCTCCTCCATGGTCAAGGTGGCCCGGACGGGCGGTCAGATCAAGCGGGCATCCAGCGGTCCCGCCAGGCCTGGAACATCAGCACCGCCCATAGCGCCGCCTCGTGGTTGCGGCGTCCGGCCCGGTGCTCGTCCCAGATCCGGCGGATCGGCCTCGGATCGAAAATCCCTTCGCGGCGCAGGCGATGCTCGCCGATGAGGGACTCCGTCCAGTCCCGCAGAGGACCGGCGAGCCAGGCCCCGACCGGCACCGCGAAGCCCATCTTCGGCCGCTCGACCAGGCCGCGCGGCACGTGGCGGTAGAGCACCTGGCGCAGCAGCCGCTTGCCGTGGCCGTCGGCGCCCTTCAGCGCGGGCGGCAGCGACCAGGCGAACTCCACCACCCGGTGGTCGATGAGCGGGACACGCGCCTCGAGGCCGATCGCCATGGTCGCGCGGTCGACCTTGGCCAGGATGTCGTCGGGCAGATAGGCGACGGTGTCCAGGAACTGCATGCGCTCGACCGGATCGGTGATCTCGGCCGGCACGTCGCGCTGCCAGACGGGCGCCGGCGGAAGACCGCGCGCGCGCAGGATCGCCTCCGGGTCGTGCCACATGGCGACCACGCTGCGATAGAGCGTGTCGAGATCCGGGGCGCCGAGCATGGCGGCGAGCTTGTGCGCCCGCGCCCCGGTCTGCGGCGGGCGGATGGAGGGCGGCAGCAGCGCGGCGAGCCCGTCCCAGACCGACGGCCGCACGGCGGAGACGAGCCCCACCGCCGCGCAGCGCAGCACGCCCGGGAGCGCGCGCGAGCGCTGCCACAGCCGGATGCCCTGCGTGTAGCGCGTATAGCCGGCGAAGAGCTCGTCGCCGCCGTCGCCGGACAGGGTGACCGTCACCTCCTGGCGGGCGAGGCGCGCGACGAGATGGGTCGGAATCTCGGAGGAATCGGCGAAGGGCTCGTCGTACCAGTCGGGCAGGCTCGGGATGATCTCCCGCGCCTCGGCGGGGGAGAGATAGAGCTCGCGATGCTCGGTGCCGAGATGGCCGGCCACGGCCTTGGCATGGACCGCCTCGTCGTGGCTGCCCTCGTGGAAGCCGATGCTGAAGGTCTTCACCGGCCGGTTGCTCTCGGCCTGCATCAGGGCGACGACGGTGGAGCTGTCGATGCCGCCCGACAGGAAGGCGCCGAGCGGCACGTCGGCGATCATGCGCAGCCGGATCGCATCGCGCAGCAGGGTCTCGAGCTCGTCCGCCAGCTCCGTCTCGTCGTCGGCGCGGCGCGCGGCCACGCCGCGGCGCGCGACCTCCGCCATGTCCCAGAAGCGGCGCTCGGAGACGCGGCCCGCGGCGTCGATCTCGACGATGCCGCCGGGCGCCAGCTGCCGCATGCCGCCGAAGATGGACTGGGGCGCGGGGACGTAGCCGAAGCGGAGGTAGTCGCGCAGCGCCGCAGGGTCGAGCCGCTTCTCCCAGGCGGGATGGGCGGTGATCGCCTTGGGCTGCGAGCCGAACAGCGTCATGTCGCCGACGGTGCCCCAATAGAGCGGCTTGATGCCGAGCCGGTCGCGCACCAGGGTGAGGCGCCGGTCGCGGGCGTCCCACAGGGCGAAGGCGAACATGCCGATGAAGCGCTTCACCGCCGCGTCCACCCCCCAGGCCTCGCAGGCCTCGAGGATGACCTCGGTGTCGGAATGGCCGCGGAAGCGCACCCCGCGCGCCTCGAGCTCCGGGCGCAGGGCGGCGGCGTTGTAGACCTCGCCGTTATAGGTGATGACGGTCCGCCCGGAGGCGGAGATCATCGGCTGGTGGCCGGCCGGGGTCAGGTCGACGATGGCGAGGCGCAGATGGCCGAAGCCCACCCCGGCGGCGGCATCGGCCCAGACGCCCGAGGAATCCGGTCCGCGATGCGCGATCGGATCGCTCATGCGACGGGCGAGCTGCTCGAGACTCTGCTGGTCGGCCGCCGCGCGACGATCCCAGAGACCGGCTATGCCGCACATGGTTCAGCATCCAGCCCGCGTGAGCCGCCGGGGAGGGGCGATGCAACAGCCTGCCGTCGAGACGAGCCGGGAATGGTCGGCAAGCGCAACTCCGGAGATTACGCCGGGCAAACCGGCCAAGCGGAGGCTGGCGGTCGACCCATTCATAGGCCGCCCCGGCAGTCGGGGCAACCCCGACGGCATCGGGGGTGACGGTTCGGGTGCAAAGGCTCTTGCGGGCGGCGGCTCAGGCTAGCACAAGGCGTCCAAAGTCAGACGGGTACAGTCCGGATGTGTCGGCCTTGTCTGTCTCGTGGCGGCAACGGATCGAAAGAGGTCGATGCTGCCGTCGGGGCGGCGACGGAGGCCCGGGGACGGGCTGGCATAGGAAAGCGGCTCTCGGCCATCGATACGGGACCAGTCCAGGAACTCGGCGAAATCCTTGAGCTGCGACGATGGCAGCCACGCGTCATCCGGTTCGCTGATGGGGTGGTCGACGGCGATGCTTGGGACGCAGAGCCGCGAAAGCCGGTCGCGCCGGAAGATCGAGCGTCTGGTCGACCTCTGCTTGAGGTGGAAACAGTCGAGCGGCTTCAATCTCGCGAACCGCAACAAGTAGTCGATCAGGGCCGTCGACAAGAACCAGTAATTGTCCCCGGAATAAAATCGGCCCTTTGCATTGAAGAAGGCCGACATTTCCCGAGATCGGATCACGGCCGTTTCGACCAGCATGATTCCGCCGGTCTTGAGGAAGCTGCGTGCCGTGAGAAGCCCCGCGATCGGATCCACCATGTGGTAGAGGACGCCGGACAGGACGACCACGTCGAATGTCTCGCCATCCAGGGCATCGCGAAGCCGCGCCAGCGGAAATCCGGAAACATAGTCGAAGTCCAGGCCGAGCCTGGCTTTTAGAAAAGCGACCCGCTCGTCGAATCGAAGCCGATCGTACGCCACCACCCGCATGGCGCCCCGACGACAGGCCAGGATGGGCACCAGACACTCCATGGAGCCGATGTCGAGCACGCTCAACCCGGAAAGATCGATCCGCTTCAAAGCGGACCGAGTGAGGTGAACGTTGGCGAATGCCCTGCCGTCGGTAAAGACGCCGGGCTCTACCTCGATCGAGTAGTACCATTTCCGCGCGAGGACGGGCACTCCCGCTGCAGCACTGTCCTCGACCACGACTCTCTGTGCCACGTGGGTCATCAGTGGCAGCATTAGCGCGAGTCACTGTTGAAGTCCAGGTGCCCTGCCGCGATACTTGCGGCCCTTTGGCGGCGGTATCGCGACAGTTCGGCTCGGTCCGTCCAGGCGAGTTTGCCTGCCTCAAGCCACATCCAGCTATGATATGTTCCTGACTTCACGAGGAGTTGTGATGACGGCGGCAGATATTCCAACGACGGCCAGGAGGCATGTGCGTGCGCGCCTGCGTGCACCGGGCGTGGCGCCGTTCCCGCCGTCGAGCTGGGGCGCAGCATCTCGCGAGCACGCCGTCAAATCTGCGTGCCTGACCGTCATATAGTGGCCCGCGCGATGGTTTCGCCGCCTCCCTTCGTCCTGGTCACGGGTGCCGCCGGTTTCCTCGGCCGCCACACCTCGGCCGCGTTCGCCCGCGCCGGCTGGAAGGTCGTCGGGGTCGGCAATGGTGTTCTCAGCCGTCGCGAGCAGGCGTTGCTGGGCATGGCCGGGTGGTGGCGAGGCCGGGTGACGGCCGGCTTGGTGGGCGAGGTGATTGCGGAGCACGGGGCGCCGGATGTGGTGGTGCATGCTGCCGGCGGTTCGAGCGTGCGTGCGGCCGCCGAGGATCCGGCAAATGATCACAACCGGACGGTAGCGGCGACGGCCGAAGTGGTGGAAGCCTTGCATTGCCGGGCCCCGGAGGCGCGGCTGCTGCTCTCCTCGAGCGCCGCCATCTATGGCAACGACCATGTTGAACCGATTTCCGAGCACACTGCTCCCGCGCCGATATCCACGTATGGGCTGCATAAGCTTCGAGCCGAGGAGCTTTGCCTGGAGGCCGCGGCACAGCACCAGCTGCGCGTCGCCATCGTCCGATTCTTTTCCCTGTACGGCAACGGCCTGCGCAAGCAGATCTTCTGGGACCTGTGGAACAAGATCATCGCAGGCGGCCCGGTCCGGCTCGGCGGTACAGGCGGCGAAACCCGCGATTTCCTGCACGTAAGCGATGCGGTGCAGCTTCTCCTGCATATTGTAGAAGGCAGTGAACCCGGCCCGCCGTTGATCGTGAACGGCGGAACGGGACGGGCGACTGCCATACGGGACGCCGCGGCTTTGATGCTCCGCCTCAGCGGCCGCGACAACGAGATCGAGTTCGAGGGACGGCCGCGCAAGGGCGATCCGCTCCACTTGGTCGCCGATGTCGGTCGGTCGAGAGCAGGTGGATTCGACCCACGCGTCGAGTTGGCAGACGGTCTGGCCGACTATATCGCCTGGGCAGCGGGGGGATGCCTGCCGGCCGTGACCGACCGGCCTATATCGACCCGGCTAGGTGCTATCTGATGTCCGAGCCCATCCTGTCGGTCGTCATCGGCACCTACAACCGGCGTACCCAAATTAAGGAGTGCCTGGCGAGCATCAGGCGCGAGACGCGGCGGCAGCATGTCGTGTACGTGACCGACGCCGGCTCGACCGACGGCACCGTCGAGTACCTGGAGTCGGTACGCGGCGACACCGTCCGGCCGATCCTGGTCGGCGAGCGGCTAGGCCAGGCCCGTGCGCTCAACGATGTCTTTGCCGCCGTGGAGTCCTCTTATGTGTGCTGGCTCAGTGACGACAACATCGTCGTCGACCGGGGCCTGGACAGAGCGGTTTCCGTGCTGGAGGCGAATCCCCGTATCGGAATGGTCGCGCTCAAGGTCCGTGACCAGATCGGGCCTTTTGTGGAGGCACCCTATATCGGCGGACTGTCGACCCTCGGCATTCTCAATGTTAATCAGGGAATGCTGCCGACCAGGGTGATGAAGCAGGTCGGCGGGTTCAGTGAGGTGTTTCGCGACTACGGCATCGATCCGGATATCACGGCCAAGGTGCTGTTCAGCGGCTATGACGTCGTCTACTCCCGCAAGGTGGCGATCCACCATTACCGGAACTGGAGTCTCGACAAAGGCTCGCCCGAATACCATGCGCTTGCAGCCAAGCATCGACGGTCGCTCGAGCTATACGAACGAAAGTACGCTGGATTCCTGCCGCCCTCGCGCCTGTTCGACGCCAAGCGTCGCGTCTACGCGTCGGTGGTGAAGCTTCTGGGCTCCCGCTGGAACCGGAACTCCGACAGGCCGATCCTCGGGCAATTGCCGCGCGACTGGCACAACATGTTCAACGGCCGCTTCATCAGTCTCGCCGATTTCCTGATCTGCGCCGGCCAGGACTTCCATCTCCGGCAACGCTGGCCATCGTATCGGCCAGCTCCTGGCTGTCCTCCCGAACCAGCTTTGCCGGCAGATACGTGATGCAGCAGCGATGCAGGAGGCGGGGTGTACGGATCGGCGCCAGACCGGGCGGCCGGACCGGGCTCGCGCGCGGAAAGACCGATCGGATGGCACGGTCAGGTGTGTATGAATGAGTAAAGTCGCGATGATTACCGGGGTTACGGGTCAGGACGGAGCGTATCTGGCCGAGTTTCTGCTCGAGAAGGGCTACATGGTCCATGGTGTGAAGCGGCGTTCCTCCTCATTCAATACCGGCCGAGTCGATCACCTCTATCATGATCCGCACGAGTCCGACGTGCGGTTTCTGATGCATTACGGAGACCTGACCGATAGCACTAATCTCATCCGCCTGATCCAGGAGCTTCAGCCTGGCGAGATCTACAATCTCGCGGCTCAGAGCCATGTCCAGGTCAGCTTCGAGACACCGGAATATACCGCCAATGCCGACGCGCTCGGGACGCTCCGCCTGCTAGAGGCGATCCGTATCCTGAAGCTGCGTGACGAGACGCGCTTCTATCAGGCTTCGACCTCGGAACTCTATGGGAAGGTGCAGGAGACACCGCAGCGAGAGACCACGCCGTTCTATCCGCGTAGCCCCTATGCTGCGGCGAAGCTCTATGCCTACTGGATCACGGTGAACTACCGCGAGGCGTACGGATTGCACGCGTCGAACGGGATTCTGTTCAATCACGAGAGTCCCCTCCGCGGCGAGACCTTTGTGACGCGCAAGATCACGCGTGCCGTTGCTGCCATCTATCTCGGCCTGCAGAAGAGACTCTATCTCGGTAATCTCGACAGCAAGCGTGATTGGGGGCACGCACGCGACTATGTCGAGGGAATGTGGCGAATCTTGCAACAGCCCGTCCCGGACGACTACGTTCTGGCAACCGGCGAGGTGCGGTCGGTCCGGGAATTCGTCGAAATGTCCTTTGGTCAGGTCGGCCGCTCGATCGAATGGAAGGGCGCGGGCATCGAAGAGACGGGAGTGGATGTCAGGACAGGCGAAGTGCTGGTCGAG
>DAIMFM010000142.1:0-7859 GCA_036724585.1 Burkholderiaceae bacterium
CCCGAAGACGACGCCGCACACGAGGGCCGCGCCGTAGCCCGTGCCGAGCCGCGCGAGGCTGCCCCCGAGCGCGGCCCGGAAGTCCGTCGAGCCCATGTCCTCCCAGAGGCGGGCGAACACCACGTGTACGTCGGGCATCAGGAAATCGGGCAGGGACCAGGCGGCGAGCTGCCACAGCAGCAAGATGAACACCACCGACAGGCCCATCGCCGTCTTGCGGCGCGGGCCCGCCATGCGGGCCCGGTCGCCGGATCGATCGAATGCCGCGCTCATCCAGCCAGTTCCACGCCGATGCGCCCGGCAGCGCCGCCGCCGAGCCGGGCCGATACCGCAGGCCTCAAAGCTTGCGCTCCTGCTGCCAGCTCAGGTCGAGCAGCGCATCGACATCGAAGGGCGAGCCGTCGCGCGTCTTGAGGGAGCCGTTCTCCTGCATGATGCCGGCGATCTCCTGCATCCGCGCGCGCTCCTTCCCGGTGAGCGCGGCGTTGAAGACCTGCGTCTTGATGGCCTGGGTGATGATCACCTCGCGCGGCACGTCCTTGCCATCGAGGGTGCGCAGCGAGGGCTCGGCGATGAACTCGGCGGCGATGTACCTGGCCGCCTCCTCCGGGCGCTGTTGCAGCATGTCGATCGCATCCTTCTGCGCATCGAGCGTCTTCCAGAGGTCGTCCTTGCGCGTCTTGATGACGTCGCCCGACGTGATCACGACCATGCAGGGAAAGGGCCAGACTTCGCCGATCTCGTAGATTTCCTTGACCGGCGCGATCGCCTTGGCGATGCTCGCCTGCGGCTCGAACAGGAAGGCGCCGTCGACGCGGCTGGCGACCAGCGACTGCACCGCGACCTGCGGGCTCACGCCCATGATGTTGACGTCGGCCGGCGCGAGCCCCGCCTGCTTGAACACGACGCCCTTGAGCACGGTATCGGCGGTGCTGCCCTCCTTCTGCGAGGCGATGGTGCGGCCCTTGAGGTCGGCGATCTCGTCGATGCCGGCGTCCTCGCGCACGATCATCGCGTGATAGCCGTTCTGCGCGCCGCCCACGACCTTCAGGTCCGCGCCCCTGGAAGCCCAGGCGATCGCATTGGTGAAGCCCAGCACGCCGGAATGCAGCTGGCCGCCCACGATCGCCTTGATGAGGTCGGTACCCGACTTGAACTCCACTAGCTCGACGTCCACCCCACGCTTCGCGTAGAGATCGGCCTTGTCCGCGAGGATCGCCTGGGCGTCGTCCATGACGCGCAGGTAGCCGACCTTGAACTTGTCCTGGGCGGCGGCCGGGGCGGCCAGTGCCA
Organism: Burkholderiaceae bacterium; assembly: GCA_036724585.1. Classification (GTDB taxonomy): domain Bacteria; phylum Pseudomonadota; class Gammaproteobacteria; order Burkholderiales; family Burkholderiaceae_E; genus JAMLIN01. The sequence goes on from DAIMFM010000142.1 coordinate 1,294, forward strand.
GGGCCGCGAGGGTGGCGGCCAGCAGGCGTGCTGCCTTCATGTTCATGCTCCTTGGGAAGTGAGGGAAGGTTCGACCTGCTCGGCCTCGATGCCAAGCAGGCGCAGGATCTCGCTGCGCATGGCCTCGAAACCGGACAGGTCGTGGCTGCGCTCGCGGCGCTCGAGGCGAAACGCCCGCAGCACCGTGGCCGGGCGTGGGCTGAACACCAGGATGTGGTCGGCGAGGAAGATGGCCTCGTCGACGTCATGCGTGACCAGCAGCACCGTCGGCGCCTGCTCGCGGATGAGATCGCGCAGGGAATCCTGGAGGGTCATCCGGGTGAGCGCGTCGAGCGCGCCGAAGGGCTCGTCGAGCAGCAGCGCGCGCGGCTCGGCGATGAAGGCGCGAGCGAGCGCCGCGCGCTGGCGCATGCCGCCCGACACCTGGTGGGGGTAGTAGTCCGCGAAGCCGTCGAGCGAGACCTTCGAGAGCCAGCGTTGCGCCCGTTGGCGGGCGGTGCGCTTGTCGACCTTCTGGAACTCCAGGGCGAGCGCGACGTTCTGCACCAGCGTCAGCCAGGGAAAGAGCGCATTCTCCTGGAACATCAGGGTGCGCTCGGGATGCGGCCCGGCCACCGGCTTGCCGTCGGCGAGCACGACGCCCCCACTGGGCGCCTCCAGGCCCGCCGCAAGATGCAGCAGCGTGGACTTGCCGCAGCCGGAAGGGCCGACCAGGGCGACGAGCTCGCCTTCGGCGAACTCGTGCGTGAAGTCATCGATGACGCGCAGGCCGCCAAACTTCTTGGCGACAGCCTGGAATTGCAGCTTCATGGCGAGGGGCGGGAGAGGCAGGCGGGTTGAACGGAAGTCTGGGGCCGACCGGGCCAGGCCACAACGACCGATTATTTCTTTGCTGATGCGCCCGGGTTATGGTCGCCGCGGCGACCGCCCGTCGCCGGGCCCGGAACGGGCCCGGTCGAAGCCGGCATGCATGTCGCGGTAAAGGCGCGGGCCGACGCCGAAGCGCCGCTCGAAGGCCTGCGTGAAGCGGGCCACCGGGAAGAGGCCGACCCGGGCGGCGACCGACTTCAGCGACATGCCGCGCGAGAGCAGCATGCGCGCCGCATCCAGCCTGGCCATCTCGACGAAGCGCGCCGGCGTGTGCCCGGTGGCCGCCCGGAACCTGCGATGGAAGGTCCTTTCGCCGAGCCCGGCGCGGGCCGCCAGGGCCGGTACGTCGAGCGCCTCGTCGAGATGGTCCTGCAGCCATTCGATCAGGCCGCCGAAGGGACTGTCGGCCCTCGCCTGGGCCTGCAGCAGCGCACTGAACTGCGACTGGTGGCCCGGACGACGCACATAGAGCACGAGGCGCTTCGCCACCTGCCCCGCGATGCCGGGATCGCGACCCGCTATGGGCAGCGCACCGCCGAGCTCGTCGCCGTGCAGCTCGAGTATCCGCGCCAGGCGGCCTACCGATGAGCCTCGACGGTGCCTGCGGCCGCGCCGGACCGGCGCGCAGGCGGACCGTCGGAACCCGCCGCCGGTCGGTCCGTCGACGCCGTTCGTTCCTCGAGGTGTATCCCCTTGTATCCGGCGGTGACGTTCGCTGGCGAAGCGGCCTAGGATGGAGCCCATTCCTGCTCCTTCGTGAGACATCCATGACCCTGTTGCGCGCGCTCTCCTTGCTCCTCGCCACCCTCGTCATGACGGCCTGTGGCGGTGGCGGCGGCGGTTCGTCCGGCTCCGGCACGCTCAGCGTGAAGATGACCGATGCGCCCGCCACGCCGGCGTACGCGGAAGTATGGATCACGGTCGAGAAGGTTCGCGTCCACCAGAGCGACAGCGCGGGCGACGGCGATTCCGGCTGGCACGAGATCGTGCTCGATCCGCCGCACAGGATCGAACTGCTCGGCCTGCGCAACGGCGTCCTCGCCGAACTGGGCCAGGTCGAGGTACCCGCGGGCACCTATCACCAGTTCCGCCTGGTGCTCGGCAACGGGCCGAGCGACAACGAAGTGGTGCTCGCGGCCGATCCGGCGAACCCGGTCCGCCTCACGACGCCCAGCGCCCAGCAGAGCGGGCTCAAGCTCAACGCGCGGCCCTTCGACGTCGCAGCCGGCCAGACGGTGGAACTGGTGCTCGACTTCGACGCGGCCCGTTCGGTCGTGCGGGCGGGCAACAGCGGCAAGTACCTCCTGAAGCCGGTCATCACCATCGTGCCCGTGCTGGACGCCGGCTCGGTGGCGGGCTCCTTCGCCGACCCGGCGGTCGCCGAGGGCGCCAGTGTATCGCTGCAGTCCTACGACGCGGCGACCGGCGAAGTGACGGTCCTGCGGGCGACGACGCCCGCCGCCAATGGCGAGTGGAAGCTCGCTCCCGTCACCGCCGGCAGCGGATACGCGCTGGTCATCGCGAAACCGGGTTACCGGACCATGGTGCTGACGGACATCGAACTCGCCGCCGCGCAGACCGTGGCCGTCGACGCGATCACGCTCGTCCCGGTGAGCATCGATGCCGGTACCGTGCCGCCGAGCATGCCGACGATGCGTGTTGCCGCCGGCCATGTGGCGCCTGCCGAAGGCGCCCTGGTGCGCGCCCTGCAACGCGTGGTCGACGCCGATGGAAGCGCCGACGATCTCGTGGTCGAAACCGCCTTCATGAATGCGGATGCCGACACCGGCGCCTTCGCGTTCGACCTGAGCATCGAGCCAGCACTCGTCGGTCCCATCGGAGAAGCACTGGGGGACGGCGATGGCGCCGGCATCTACAGCTTCACGGCCGCTGGCGACGCCGGCTTCGGTGCGCTTGCCGACGTCGACCTGAATCCGGGCGATGTCACGAACCTGGTCATCCCCCTCGGCCCCTGAGGCTTCGCCGACGAACGGGGGGACCGGCGCTGGAGGCGGGACCGGGGACGATATAGACTGGCGACGGCATCCGGGACTTCCGGGACGAAGCCATGCGACCGGCCGAGGTTCGATACGCGCGATGCGAGGGCGGCAGGATCGCCTACCGGGTAGTGGGCCAGGGTTCGCTCGACCTGCTGTTCGTTGCCGGCCTGCTCTCGAACCTGGACATCCTGCCGGAAGACCCCGGGTACTGCCATCTCGCCAAGCGACTCTCCACCTTCGGGCGACTGGTGCTGTTCGACAGGCTCGGCACGGGCCTGAGCGACAGGTTCGATCCGGCGAAGCCGCCCGGGCAGGCGATGCCGGAGAACGACATCGCCGCGGTGATCGAGGCCACTGGCTGCGGCAGGGTGGCCCTGATCGGCGAATCGGGCGGCGCATCCACGGCGATCCGGTTCGCGACGAGCCGCCCCGAACGCGTGCGCGCCCTGGTGCTGTTTGGCGGCTATGCCCGGTTTCGCGACACGGTGATGGGTGCGCGAAGGTCGCATGCCTTCGTCGACGCAATCGAAGCATCCTGGGGTAGCGGCGTCACCCTCGCCACGCTCGCGCCGAACCGTACCGATGGCCGCTTCGCCGACTGGTGGGCGCGCCTCGAGCGCGCCTCGAGCAGCCCCACGGGCGCAGCCGCCCTCGTGCGCCGGGACATGGCGATCGACATCCGCAACCAACTGGAAGCCGTCCGGGCGCCGACCCTGGTCATTCACCGGACCGACGATGCCTATGCCGGCGTGCAAGGCGCACGCCACCTCGCCCGGGCGATCGCCGGCGCACGACTGGTCGAGCTGCCCGGTCGCGATCATCCGATCTGGACGGGCGATGTCGACCGCGTTGCCGACCTGGTCGAAGAGTTCCTCACCGGCGCGCGTCCCGTCCCCAACCACAATCGCGTGCTGGCCATCGTGCTGGTCGCGCAACTCGCCGACCTGTCGGTCCGGACCGGTACCGAGGCGGACCGGCAGCTCCTGGACGAGCGCATCGAACGCTTCCGCGAGACCGCGCCCGCGATCGCGGACCGCCACGGTGGTCATGCCGAATGGGCGAACCACGAACGAATGGTCGCCCGCTTCGACTCCCCGGCGCGGGCAGCGGGTGCCGCCATCGCGCTGCGCGAAGCGGCGAGCTCGCTCGGGCTGTGGATCGCACAGGGCCTGCACGTCGGCGAAGTCGACGTCGCGCAGTCGCCGATCAGCGGCACGGTGCTGGACATCGCCACGCGAATCGCGACAGCGGCCCGTGCGCCCGACATCCTGATGTCGCGACTCGCCCGGCAACTCGTGACGGGCTCGGGACTCCAGTTCGCGGAGCGACAGGTGCTGTCCCTCGAGGGGCTGGACGATCCCCTCCCGCTGGTGGCCCTGTCGGCCGAGCGACACCTCGAGCCCATACAGCGCAAGCCGCGCAGCGCGAGCCTGCAGTCGCTGAGCGCGCGCGAGCGCGAGGTCCTGGCGCTGGTCGCCGATGGCTTGAGCAACACGCACATCGCCATGCGGCTCGGGCTCTCCGAACACACCGCGAAGCGCCACGTCGCCAACATCCTGTTGAAGCTCGACCTGCCCTCCCGCGTCGCGGCCGCGGCCCTGGTGGCGCGACAAGGCCCGGACTAGGGCCGGGGGCCGGTACTGGCCCGAACGAGCCATGGGCCGGATGGCGCTTTCGATGGAAGCAGCGAGGGTGGCCGGCCGCCTATGCTGCCTTACCTGCGCAAGCAAGGAGCAAACCATGACCACCGCCACCAGGACAGCACCTGTCACCAGCGCGGCGATCAAGCAGGCCATCGAGACGCGCGATGGCCGCAAGCTCGCCAGCTTCTATGCGGACCACGCGGTGACGCGCGTGATCGACCGCAACAATCCACCGAGCCGGCCGCGCGAGATCCGGGGCAAGGCAGCGATCACCGCCTTCTGGGAGGACATCTGCGGGCGCGCGATCACGCACCGTGTCGAAACCAGTATCGCGGAAGGAGGAAAGCTCGCGTTCACGCAGGCCTGCACCTATCCGGACGGGGCAAGGGTGTTCTGCATGTCCGTCGTCGGCCTGGAGGATGGACTCATCGCCGACCAGACGATCGTGCAGGCCTGGGACGAATAGCCCGCACGGCGCCCGTGCGGCGCCAGGCACCAATCAGGGAGATCCCATCATGCAAGTCAACGAGGAAAGGCTCAATGCCTTCATGGGCAAGGTGCTTAACGACATCGGCGCGGCGATCAACTCGTCGTTGCTGCTGGTCGGCGACCGCCTCGGCCTCTACAAGGCGCTCGCCGAAGCCGGCCCGATGACCTCGAACGAGCTGGCCCACGCAACCGGCACCGCGGAGCGATACGTGCGCGAATGGCTGGCCGCCCAGGCGGCATCGGGCTACGTCGAGTACGACGCCGAAACGCAGTCCTTCTCCATGCCGCCCGAACAGGCCGCCGTATTCGCCGACGAGGACAGTCCCGTGTTCCTCGCCTCCGTCGGCCATCTCGTCGCCGCCACCATGCGCGACGAACCGCGCATCACCGAGGCCTTCCGCAGCGGCAAGGGCGTGGGCTGGGACAAGCGTTCCGAATGCCTGTTCTGCGGAACGGCGCGATTCTTCCGCACCACCTACCAGCATCATCTGTTGCAGGAATGGCTGCCCGCCCTCGATGGCGTGGTCGCGAAACTGGAGCGCGGCGCCACGGTGGCCGACATCGGCTGTGGCCACGGCGTCTCGACCCTGCTGATGGCCCGCGCCTTCCCCAACTCCCGCTTCCATGGCTTCGACTACCACGACGGCTCGATCGAAGCGGCGCGCGAGGCGGCGGCCGCCGCAGGCCTTTCGGAGCGCCTCACCTTCGAGACGCATCTCGCCAAGACGGTACCGGCGCGGGACTACGACCTCGTGTGCTTCTTCGACTGCCTGCACGACATGGGCGATCCGGTCGGTGCGCTCGCCCATGTGCGCACCACGATGGCCCCCGACGGTACGTGCATGCTGGTCGAACCGTTCGCCGGCGACCGGCTGGAGGACAATCTCAACCCGGTCGGCCGGGTCTACTACGCGGCGTCCACCATGATCTGCACGCCCGCATCGCTCGACCAGGAGGTCGGGCTGGCGCTCGGCGCCCAGGCAGGCGAGGCGAGGCTGCGGAAAGTCGCCGAGGAGGCGGGCTTCACCCGCTTCCGGCGCGCCGCGGAAACGCCCTTCAACCTCGTCCTGGAAGCGAGGCCCTGAGTCGCCAGTGAGATAGCCTCAACCCTTGCGCCCTGTGGTCAGGAGCAGTGTGTTCGGGCCGACCCAGGCGGCCGGTTCCGCGAACATCGCGAGTTGCTCGCGCAGGGCCGCCCAGGCAGCCTCCTGCGCGGGCCGCGCGAGCCCGGACAATATCGACATCACGGGCGCTGCGGCCGTGCGCAGGAAATGGATGTAGTCGTCGACCGACGGCAGCTCGAATGGAGCCTCGAGCCGAAACGTCGAGACCTCGCCAAAGCCGGCCGCCAGGAAAAGCCGGTCGAGGTGCCCCGGCCGCCCCAGGCTGAGCAGGCCCCCGGGTGCAAAGGGATCAGGCGGCGCGATGCCTGCATGGCGCGACACGGTCGCCATGACTGAGCGGATGCAGGGGTTGTCCTCCGGACCGGCAAAGACCATGGCCGAGAACCGGCCGCCGGGCTTGAGTGCCGCATGGACTGCGGCCAGGCACCGCGCGGGCTCGG
>DAIMFM010000143.1:0-7852 GCA_036724585.1 Burkholderiaceae bacterium
GTCGCTGGCGGGCCGGGGCGGCGGCGGCCGCCAGCTCGGGCGCACGGGCATCCAGGAAACGCAGCAGGCCCTCGAGGATGAGCTCGGTGGTGTACTCGCCGGCCATCGCGAGGAGGTCCTTGCCGTGCAGCGGCGTCGCGATGCCGGCCCGCCGCAGCAGGGTGGCGATGTCCTTCTCGATGTACTCGGGCTGGCCCTCCTCGATCACCAGCACCGCGTCGCGCCCGGCGCAGAAGCCGGCGACCTGCTCCGGGACCAGCGGGTAGACCACGTTCAGGCACAGCACCGGGATGCGGCTGGCGCCGGACTCGTCGGCCAGGCCGGACAGCTGCAGGGCGCGCACCAGGTTGTTCCAGAGTCCACCCTGCACCACGATGCCGAGGCCGGCATGCTCGCCGTCGGCGATGTCGTTGAGCCGGCGCTCGAGGATGGCGGCACGGGCCGCCGGCAGCCGCACCTCGCCCTTGAGCTTCTCGTGGGCGAAGGTGACCGGCGGATGCGCGAGGCGGTCGTAGTCGAAATCCGCGGCGCGGCCGACCGGCGTGCGTGTCGAGATGGCCGGCGCCCGGTTGTCGCTCGCGACGAAGCTGCCGCGGACATGGCAGGCGCGGATGCGCAGTTCCATGAAGACCGGCGTGCTGGAGGCCTCCGACAGCACGAAGGCTTCCTCGGTCATGCGCACGATCGTCGGCAGGTCGGGCCGCGGGTCGAGCAGCCACATCGAGGACTTCGTCGCGAAGGCGTGCGTGCGTTCCTGGATGACGCTCGCGCCCTCGCCGTAGTCCTCGCCCACGATGATGAGCGCGCCGCCGCGCACGCCCGGCGAGGCGAGGTTCGAGAGCGCGTCGGCCGCGACATTGGTACCGACGATGGACTTCCAGGTGACCGCGCCGCGCACCGGGTAGTTGATCGAGGCGCCCAGCATCGCGGCGGCCGATGCCTCGTTGGTACAGGCCTCGACGTGCACGCCGAGCGTGTCGAGATAGTCGCGGGCCTGCACCATCACGTCGAGCAGGTGCGACACGGGGGCGCCCTGGTAGCCGCCGACGTAGGACACGCCCGCCTGCAGCAGGGCCTTGGTCACCGCGAGGATCCCTTCGCCATGGAAGGTCTCGCCGGCGCCGAGCTGCAGCGAGGCGATCTCTTCGGTGAATGCGACTTCCATCGGCCCCTCCGTGGCGGGAGGGCCCGGTGCCGGCCCTCACAACAGGCTCCGACCATAGGTCGGAACTCCGCCATGCCGCAATCCCGCGGCCGCTATGCCGTCCATTGACCGGATCAATACCGGGCGGACAGGACCTGCTGCACCCGTTCCCGGAACCAGCGGTCGGAAGGCTCGTGATGGCGGCTCGCCGGCCAGACCATGTGGACGTCGAAGCGCGCGAACTCGGCGGGCAGCTCGATGACGCGGGCGCCCACCCGGGGCGCCATCTGCTGGCCGAAGCTGGTGGGCTCGATGCCGACCAGGCCGGCCTGCGCCACCAGGTCCGGGATGGTGGAGAAGTGACGCAGGCGAGCGACCACGGCATGGTCGATGCGCAGCCGGGCGAGGTCCATCGGCAGGCGCGAATGGTAGGTCGCCGAGGGCGAGGCGATCACCAGCGGGCAGCGGGCGAGCTGCTCGATGCCCAGGCGGCGCATGCGCATGGTCGGCGGCGCCAGCGCGACGTAGCCCTCGTCGAAGAGCCGGGCGCTGCGCAGGCCGGCCTTGGGAAAGCGCAGCGCGCCGATCGCGAGATCGACCGCACCCCCGACCAGCGCCTCCTCGAGCCGGTCGACCGGGATGCCGAGGTTCTCGATGCGCATGTTGGGCGCTTCGCTGCGCATCGCCGCGACGATGGGGGTGAGCAGCAGGCTCTCGCCGAGGTCGGACAGGGACAGCCGCCACTGGCGCGAACTGACGCGCGGATCGAAGGCCTCGTCGCGACCGAGGCTCGCCTCGAGCGCCGCGAGGTGGGTCGCGACCGCCGGCCCGATGCGCTCGAGCATCGCGGTCGGCACCAGGCCCTGGCTCGAGCGCACCAGCAGCTCGTCGCCGAGCGCCTGGCGCAGCCGCGACAGCGCATTGCTGACGGTGGGCTGCGACAGGCCGAGGCGTTCGGCCGCCCGCGTCACGGAGCGCGTCGCATAGAGGGTCGCGAGCACCCGCACCAGGTTGAGGTCGAGCTTCTTGGGATCCATCGGCGCTCGTCCGGCGGCACGGACGACGTGGCGCGCCATTCACGCGGTCTATGCATTGTATCGACGATATTCCATTGCCCGATACCGCGCGGCCGGCTATGGTAGCGGCAGGAACGCCACCGGAGGAGACACCCATGGATATCCGGCAACTCGCGCGCGCAGCCGCCGTCGGGATGGTCGCGCTGTGCGCTTCCTTCGCCGCTTCGGCCGAGCCGATCACCCTCAAGCTGCACCACTTCCTGGGGCCCAAGGCGCCGGCGCACACCAAGATGCTCGCGCCCTGGGCCGAGCGCGTCGAGAAGGCCAGCGGCGGCAAGGTCAAGATCGAGCTGTATCCATCGATGACCCTCGGCGGCAAGCCGCCGCAGCTGATCCGCCAGGTGCGCGACGGCGTGGTCGACATCATCTGGACGGTCAACGGCTACACGCCCGGGCTGTTCCCGCGCAGCGAGGTCTTCGAGCTGCCGTTCGTCCATACCAACGACACGGCCGCGACCAATCTCGCGATGCGCGACCTGTTCGAGTCCGACCTCAAGCCGGAGTACGGGGGCGTCCACGTGCTGTTCCTGCACGTCCACGCCGGCCAGGCGATCCACATGGTCGACAAGCCGGTACGCAAGCCCGAAGACCTCGCCGGCCTGAAGATGCGCATCCCCACGCGCACGGGCGCCTGGGTGATCGAGGCGCTCGGCGCCGCGCCGGTGGGCATGCCGGTGCCCGACCTGCCGCAGGCCCTGTCCAAGAAGGTGGTGGACGGCGCCTTCATCCCCTGGGAGATCATCCCGCCGCTCAAGCTGCAGGACATGACCGACTACCAGATCGAGGGGCCGGACCGGACGCGCTTCGGCACCACCACCTTCCAGGTGTCGATGAACAAGGCCAAGTGGGACAGCCTGCCGCCCGACGTGCAGAAGGCGTTCACCGACAACTCCGGCGAGGACTGGCTGCGCGAGGTCGCGAAGATCTGGGAAGCCTCCGACGATGCCGGCATCGCGCTCGCCAAGAAGGCGGGCAACGAGCACATCGTGCTCACCGAGCAGGAACTGGCGGCCTTCCGCGAGAAGCTCGAGCCGGTCGTCCAGCGCTGGGTCGGCGAGGTCAAGGTCAAGGACATCGACGGCGCCTATCTGGTGGAGACGGCGCGCGCCGCGATCGCGAAGCACGCCGGCGGTCGATAGGACGAGGGAAGCCTCGCGGTGCACGACATCTCGAGCGGTGCGGTCGCGCCCGCGCCGGCGGGACCGGTCGGCTGGCTGCGCCGGGTCATCTGCGGCTGGGCGCTGGCCGGCGGCGTCCTGCTGCTCCTGCTGTCCTTCGCGACCACCTGGAGCGCCGTCAGCAGCGCGCTCTTCGGCCAGCCGCTGCCCGGTGAGGTCGAACTCGCCGAGCTCGGCGTCGCGATCGCCGCCTTTACCTTCCTGCCCTACTGCCAGCTCATCGACGCCAACGTCTCGGCCGACATCTTCACCGCCAGCGCGAGCCCGCGCACCGTCGCGATGCTCAAGGCGCTCTCCGGCTTCATCGCCTTCGGCTTCTCGCTGCTGCTGCTCTGGCGCATGAACGAGGGCCTGGCCGACTACCAGCAGTACGAGGAAGTCACCACCATCCTCAAGATCCCCATCTGGATCGTGTTCATCCCGGCCCTGGCCTCGCTTGCGCTGCTCGCCCTCGCCTCGCTGGTCTCGATCCGCGACGCCTTCGCGGCGACGCGGCGCGGCTAGGCCGGGCGGGTCCGACTCCGGTGGATCACGCCCTGCTCATCGGCCTCATCGGCCTCGTCGCCCTGGTGTTGCTGATCGCGATCCGGATACCGGTCGCGTACTCGATGATCCTGGTGGGCGCGATCGGCATCGTCGTGCTCGACGGTTCGGCGATCCTCCTGTCCCAGCTCAAGGACCTGGCCTGGGCGCAGTTCTCGATCTACGACCTCTCGGTGGTGCCGATGTTCATCCTGATGGGGAACATCGCGACCCGCGCCGGCCTGTCGCTGGACCTGTTCCGGGCGGCGAACGCCTGGCTGGGCTGGATGCGCGGCGGCGTCGCGATGTCGGCGATCGCCGCCTGCGCCGGCTTCGGCTCGGTCTGCGGCTCCTCGCTGGCCACGGCCTCGACGATGGGCCAGGTCGCGCTGCCCGAACTGCGTCGCTACCGGTACAAGCCGTCGCTCGCCACCGGCACGCTCGCCGCCGGCGGAGTGCTCGGCATCCTGATCCCGCCGTCGGTGGTGCTCGTGGTCTACGCGATCATCGTCGAGGCGAGCATCACCACCATGTTCATCGCCGCCTTCATCCCGGGACTGATCGCGGTGCTGGCCTTCCTCTTCACGATCGCGATCTACGTCCGGCTGCGGCCCGATTCGGGCCCGCCGGGGGACCCGGTCGATCGCGCCGAGTTCATCGCGGCGACGAAGGCGATGGCGCCGGTGGCGGCGATCTTCGCGATCGTGATCGGCGGCATCTACTTCGGCTTCTTCAACCCGACGCCGGCCGCCGCGATCGGCGTCGTCCTCGTGCTCGTGCTCGGCCTGTGGCGCCGCGCGATCGGGCTCGAGAAACTCCGCCTGGTCCTGTACGACACGGCGGCGACCAGCGGGATGATCTTCCTGATCCTGCTGGGCGCCGAGCTGCTGAAGATCTTCATGTCGCGCGGCGGGGTGCCGCAGGCCGCCGCCGAGATGCTCGCCACCTCCGGGCTCCCGCCGATGGCCATCCTCCTGCTGCTGCTCGTCGCGCTCATCGCCCTGGGCTGCCTGATGGACAGCCTGTCCATGATCCTGCTCGCGATCCCCTTCTTCTGGCCGGTGATCTCGGTGCTCGACTTCGGCATGCCCGCCGAGGACCTGAAGGTCTGGTTCGGCATCCTGGCGCTGGTCGTGGTCGAACTCGGGCTGATCACGCCGCCGGTGGGGATGAACGTCTTCGTCATCAACTCGCTCGCGCCGGACGTCCCCATGCGCGAGACCTTCCTGGGCGTGATGCCCTTCTTCTTCGCCGAGATCGTCCGCGTGGCGCTGCTGGTCACGTTCCCCGCGCTGACGCTCTGGCTGCCGGCCCTGCTCATGGGGTAGCGCACGCGAGCCCGCGCGGCCGGCGCGACCCCTCGCGGCGGGTGCCACGGGTGCGGAAATTGCAGCCGCCGCGTCCATGAGCGCCGTGATCGAAGCCGACGCCACGCAGGCGGTCGGCGAGCCGGACCTGTCTCGCGCCACCGCGGCGCCCGCCCCGGAACCCCGCGAGCTGCTCGTGCTGCTCGGCCATCCGCGTGGCGCCGACTCCCTGTGCGGTGCGCTCGCCGCGGCCTACGCCGAGGGCGCCCGCGCGGCCGGCTGGCGGGTCCGGGTCGTCGATGTCTCGCGCCTCGATTTCGACGGCGACGTGCGACTGCCCAGCCCGCGGGCGCAGGCGCTGGAACCCGACCTGGAGCTGGCGCGCGACGCGCTCGCCGCCGCGCGCCACATCGTCTTCGTCTATCCCAATTGGTGGGGCACGATGCCGGCCCGGCTCAAGGGCCTGCTCGACCGCCTGCTGGTACCCGGCTGGGCGTTCCGGGAATGCAGCGGCGGCACCGGCTTCGAGGGCCTGCTCGGCGGGCGCAGCGCCGAGATCCTCACGACCATGGACACGCCCGACCTCGTCTACCGCTGGCTCTACCACGCGCCGGGCCAGCGGGCGATGGCGCAGGCGACGCTGGGCTTCTGCGGCGTCGACGTGGTGCGGACCACCCGCTTCGGCATGGTGAAGGACTCGACCACGGGCCAGCGCCGCGAATGGGTGGATGCCGCGCGCGCGCTCGGCGCGGGCCTGGGGGACGAGCCCGGGCACGAGGGCGCGCGCGGGCTGCTGCGCCGCATGCTGCCCTGGGTCCAGGCGCTGCGCCTGCAGTTCTACCCGATGAGCTTCATCGCCTACTGGGTCGGCGCCCTGCTCGCGACACCCGGCGGTCGCATCGATCCCTGGCAATTCCTCGTCGGCTACGTCGTGCTGTTCCTCATCGAGGCGGCCACGGTCTTCGTCAACGACATCCACGACCACGAGAGCGATCGCCGCAACCGCTGGTGGGGCCCCTTCAGCGGCGGCTCGCGGATGCTGGTGAGCGGCCGCCTCGACAAGGACCGGCTCGAGCGCGGCGCCTGGTTCGCCATCGGCGGCGCCTTCGTCGCCTGCCTGGTCCTGGTGGCCATGGTCCCGATCCCGACCGGACTCGCGATCCTGGCCGCGGCATTGGCCCTCGGCGTGCTCGGGGTCGGCTATACCCTGCCGCCGCTGGCCCTGTCGCATCGCGGCCTGGGCGAGATCGACGTGGCGCTGACCAACGGCCTGGGCGTACTGGTCTTCGGCTTCATCGCCCATGGCGGCAGTCCCGGCTCGAGCCTGCCCTGGCTCGTCGGCCTGCCGCTCGCCGTCGCGATCCTGCCGGCGATCCTGCTGGCCGGCGTGCCCGACCACGACGCCGATGCGGCCGCCGGCAAGCGCACCCTCGTCGTCGAGCTCGGCATCCGCCGCAGTCTGCAGCTCGCCGCCGCCAGCCTGGTGGCGGCCGTACTGCTCGCCGCCGTGCTGTACCGCGGCGCCGGCATCGAGGCGCTCGCCGGCGTGGCCGCCTTCGCGGGGCTGCATGCGAGCGCGCTCGCGCCGGCCCTGCTGCGCGAAGCGGAAAACGGACCTCGGGCACGACGCCTCGACGGCCTGATCGCCGCCGCGCTCGTCTTCGTGATCTGGTTCGGGCTGGTGCCGCTCGTCAACCTCTGGCGCAGCTGAAGCGGCCCCATGCCCGATAATGCGGGCTGCATCCCAGCGGACCCGTCATGCATCGCAGATCCCCACCCTGGGGCGCGATCGAGGCCTTCGTGGTCGCCTCCCGCCTCGGCAGCTTCAAGGCCGCCGCCCAGGAACTCGGCGTCAGCCCGTCGGCCTTCTCGCGCCGCATCCAGGCGCTCGAGACGCATGTCGGCGCGCGCCTGTACGACCGCGGCGATACCGCGCTGCGCCTCACCAAGGCGGGCAGGCGCTACCTCAACCGGCTCGAGCCGGGCTACGCCGCGATCCGCGCCGCCACCGACTGGATGGCGCCGGCGCCCGGGCGTCGGCCGCTGCGCGTGGGCGTCTCGCAATCCTTCGCCATCGGCTGGCTGCTGCCGCGGTTGCAGCGCTTCCATGATGCCTGGCCCGACATCGAGATCACCCTGCACACCCGCGCCGGCAATCTCGACCTCGCCGGCGGCGCGGCCGACATCGCGATCCTCTTCGGCGACGGCCAGTGGGCCGGGATGCGCAGCCGGCGGCTGCTCGACACCGACGCCGTCGTGGTGGGCGCGCCGGCGCTCGCCGGCGCCCCGATCGAGGCGCTCGGTCGCCAGCGCCAGCTCGAGATGTTCTATCCGCCCGACCTCTGGCGCTACTGGCTCGATGCCACCGGCGAGTCGGGCCTGACGGGCGGCGAGCGGCTCTACTTCGACAGCGGCCAGGTGATGTACGAAGCGGCCGCGCGCGGCCTGGGGCTGGCGATCGGCATCAACCCGCTGGTCGATCCGTTCCTGAAGAGCGGCCGGCTGCTGCCGCTGCACGAGCGCGTGGTACGCCTGGCCGGCGGCCACTACATCGCGGCGCTCCCGGCGATGATGCACGAGCCGCCGGTGCGGGCGTTCTGGCGCTGGATCCTGGACGAGCGCGCG
>DAIMFM010000144.1:0-7773 GCA_036724585.1 Burkholderiaceae bacterium
GGCCGGGCCTGATGCACGTGCAAGCCCTGGTGCGCGGACCGGGCGTGGTGCACGGGCCGGCCTAATGCACGCCGAGCAGGCGCGGCAGCTCGGACATCGCGCCGAAGACCGCCACCGCCCCGGCCGCCAGCAGGCCGCGCGGGTCGTTGCGCTCGCAGAAGCCCAGCACCGTCGCGCCGGCGGCCACCCCGGCGCGGGTGCCGGTCGGGGTGTCCTCGATCACGATGGTGCGTGAGGGCTCCAGCCCGGTCTCGCGCATCGCCAGCAGGTAGACGTCGGGCGCGGGCTTCGCATGCGCCACCTGGTCGGCGCCGAAGATCCGCCCGCCGAGGTGGCGGTTGAGCCGGGTCGCGCCGAGGGTCAGCGCCATCTTGGCGCGCTCGGCGCCCGATGCCACCGCGATCGGCACCTTCCGGTACACGAGGCGGGCGAGCACCGCATCGACTCCCGCCACCGCGACGATCTCCCGGGCCAGCATCGCGTCGCGCCGTCGGAGGTACTCCGCCTCCCAGTCCGCCGGCAGCGGCCGGCCGATGAGCTTCTCGATCTCGACGATGTCATCGGCGAGCGAGCGCCCGACGAACATGCGGTGCGCCGTCTCCTCGTCGATCGACACGCCCTGCTCGCCGACCATGGCGGCGAGCAGGCGGTTGGTGATGGGTTCGCTGTCGACGAGCACGCCGTCGCAGTCGAAGACGACGCCATCGTAGGCGCTGGCGAGCATTATTTTCCCTGCCAGAGGATGTGCGGACCGACCTGGTCCACGTGCGTGAGCCCGCAGAAGGCCAGGGTGAGGTCGAGCTCGTTGCGGATGATGCGCAGGCACTCGGTGACCCCGCGCTCGCCGCGGGCGCCCAGCCCGTACAGGAACGGGCGGCCGATATAGGTGCCCCTGGCCCCCAGCGCGAGCGCGCGCGCGACGTCCTGGCCGCCGCGGATGCCGCCGTCCATGTGGACCTCGATGTCGCCGCCGACGGCCTCGACGATGGGCGGCAGCGCCGCGATCGACGACGGCGCGCCGTCGAGCTGGCGACCGCCGTGGTTGGACACGACGATCGCATCCGCGCCGGTGCGCACGGCGAGTCGCGCGTCCTCGACGTCGAGGATGCCCTTGAGGATCAGCTTGCCGCCCCAGCGCTCGCGGATCCAGTCGACGTCGGCCCAGGACAGGGCCGGATCGAACTGGTTGGCGGTCCAGGCCCCGAGCGAGGCCATGTCGTCGACGCCGGTTACATGCCCGAAGATGTTGCCGAACTGGCGGCGCTGGGTGCCCAGCATCGCCAGCGCCCAGCGTGGACGGAACGCGATGTCCACGAGGTTGGCCAGCGTCGGCTTGGGCGGCGTGGCGAGCCCGTTCTTGATGTCCTTGTGGCGCTGCCCGAGGATCTGCAGGTCCAGTGTGAGCACCAGCGCCGAGCAGCCCGCCGCCTTGGCACGATCGATCAGGCGACCGGCGAAGTCGCGGTCGCGCATCACGTAGAGCTGGAACCAGAAGGGGCGCGTGGTGTGCTCGGCCACGTCCTCGATCGAGCAGATGCTCATGGTCGAGAGCGTGAACGGCACCCCGAAGGCCTCGGCCGCGCGCGCCGCGAGGATCTCGCCGTCGGCGTGCTGCATGCCGGTCAGTCCGGTGGGCGCGAGCGCCACCGGCATCGCGACGTCCTCGCCGATCATGGTCGAGCGGGTGCTGCGGTCGGACAGGTCGACCGCCACGCGCTGGCGGAACAGGATCTTGGCGAAGTCCGCCTCGTTGGCGCGATACGTGCTCTCGGTCCAGGAACCGGTGTCGGCGTAGTCGTAGAACATGCGCGGCACGCGCCGCCGGGCCATGACCCGCAGGTCCTCGATGCAGGTGGCCGGGGAGCGATCGGGCGCGAGCGTGTCGATGGCCGACTGGCCGAAGCGACGCAGTTTCTCGATCGTGGGATTGGGTGCCGGCATTGGCTTGCTCCGGAAGATGGGCTGGCTTCGCGACCGAAGCCTAGCCCGGTTCCCGACCCGCCGGCCAGCCCGCGAGCAACGCGCGCAGCGCGGTGACGAAGGCGATCGGCTGGTCGAGCATCAGGTGGTGGCCCGCTTCGGGGATCTCGATGCTGGGCGTGCCCGGCGGCGCCTTCGAGCGCTGCCAGGCGATGATGCCCTCGTCGACGAGCTTCGACTGGCTGCCCCAGACGATGGCGACCGGGCAGCGGGCGGTATCGAGCCCGACGGTCGGGTCGCCGTGGCGGTACTTCGCCCAGATCGAGGGATCGAAGCGCCAGGTCACGCCCCCGGCGGGCGCGTCGATCGTGCGCAGCGAGCGGCGCGCGATGTAGTCGACCGCGTACAGGTTCTCGCAGCGCTGCGCCGGCAGGAAGCGATAGCGCCCGAGCGCACTCGCCACATCGGGGTAGACCCGATGGGGGCGCACCACCGGGTCCTCGCTGCGCGACGGGCCGCCGCGCCGGCGGCGGCGCTCGGCGCGCTGCTCGCGCGACATCAGCGGCGAATCGACCAGCACCGCCGCGCCGATGCGCTCGCCGGCGCGGCCGGCGATCGCCGCCGTCGGCACACCCCCAAACGAATGGCCTACGACGACAGGCCTGGTCGGGGACGAAAAAAGTCCCTCCGCGTCGGCGATCATGAGGGCTTCGGCGACGAAGCCATCGAGCGAGTACTCGTCGCGCCAGTCCGAGGAACCCATGCCCGACCAGGACAAGGCCGCCACGCGGTACTGCGGCAGGAAGAACGGCGCAATGAACGACCACCAGTCGGCATGCGCCGCGTTGCCATGCAGGAACAGCAGCCCCGGGCGCCCGCGCTCGCCCCACACCAGCGTCTCGATGCGGGCGCCGTCCACCGCGTGGAAGCGCCGCTCGGGCGCGAGCGCCAGCATCTCGTGGAACCACGCCGGCGCCGGCGGCGTGGTGCCGCCGAGCGCCGCCAGCGGCGGGCCGATCTCCTGGGTCGTCATGCGTCGGCGGGCGCGCCTAGCGGCCGTGCGCCGCCTGGAGCTTGGCCATCTCCACGGCGCCCTGGCCGCTGCCGTTCACCGGCACGGTGTCGCCCTCGCGGTCGCCGATCTCGTCCAGGCGCGCGATGATCTGCTCGGCCGCATCCGGGCCCGTGCCGATGTACACCCCGCGGGTCAGGGTGATGTGCGCCAGCTCGAACGAACCCGCGCCGGCGCACAGGATGGCCCGGTTCGGCGCATCGTCGCAGGCCAGGGCCACCACGCCGGGCGACACCGCCGCCGGCGCCAGCGCGTCCTCGGCCCCGGGCGGCAGCAGGCCTTCCGTCATGCGGGTGGCGGCGGTCGGCGCCAGCGCATTCACCCGGATGTTGTACTTCTCGCCCTCCAGCCCCAGGGTCTGCATGAAGCCCACCAGCGCGAGCTTGGCCGCCCCGTAGTTGGTCTGGCCGAAGTTGCCGAACAGGCCGGTCGACGACGTCGTCATCACGATGCGCCCGTACTTCGCCTCGCGCATGATCTCCCACACCGCCTTGGTGCAGTTGACCGAACCCATCAGGTGGACGTCGACCACCACGCGGAAGTCCTCCAGGCTCATCTTCGCGAAGGTCTTGTCGCGCAGGATGCCGGCGTTGTTCACCAGGATGTCGATGCGGCCCCAGGCCGCCATCGCCTGCGCCACCATCGCCTCGACGGCGGCCACGTCGGTCACCGACGCGCCGTTGGCGATCGCCTCGCCGCCCGCCTCGCGAATCTCGCGCGCCACGGCCTCGGCGCGTTCGCTCGAACCGCCGGTGCCGTCGGTCGCGCCGCCGAAATCATTGACGAGCACTTTCGCGCCGCGCGCGGCCAGCGCGAGCGCATGCTCGCGGCCCAGTCCCCCGCCGGCCCCGGTGACGATGGCCACCCGGCCCTGGAATCCAATCCCCATGTTGACCCCTGTGTGATCTGGTATTTTCGTAAAGGTCAAACATCCTAATGCATCCGGAGACAAGCAAAAAATGAGCTCGCTTGCAGACTTCCGGCGCGAGACGCGCGCCTGGCTCGAGGCCAACTGCCCACCCGAGATGCGCGAGCCCGTCGCCGACGACTCCGATCGCTGCTGGGGTGGCCGCAACTGGACCTTCAAGTCCGAGGCGCAGCGCCTCTGGCTCGAGCGCATGGCCGAGCGCGGCTGGACCGCGCCCACCTGGCCCCGCGAATACGGCGGCGGCGGGCTGTCGGCGGCCGAGGCGGGCGTGCTGGCCGCCGAGATGCGCGGCCTGGGCTGCCGCAGCCCGCTCGACTCCTTCGGCATCTGGATGCTCGGCCCCGCCCTGCTCCAGTACGGCACCGAAGAGCAGAAGCGCGAGCACCTGCCCCCGATCGTCCGCGGCGAGATCCGCTGGTGCCAGGGCTACTCCGAACCCAACTCCGGCTCCGACCTCGCCTCGCTCTCCACCCGCGCCGAGGACGCCGGCGACCACTTCGTCGTCACCGGCCAGAAGATCTGGACGTCCTACGCCAACCACGCCGACTGGATCTTCTGCCTCGTGCGCACCGACGCCGGCGCGAAGAAGCACACCGGCATCAGCTTCCTGCTCTTCGACATGGCGAGCCCGGGCGTGTCCACGCGGCCCATCGTGCTCATCTCCGGCAAGTCGCCCTTCTGCGAGACCTTCTTCGACGGCGTGAAGGTGCCCAAGCGCAACCTCGTCGGCGAACTCAACCGCGGCTGGGACGTCGCCAAGTACCTGCTTACCCACGAGCGCAACATGATCAGCAGCATCGGCGACCGTGGCGCGGCGCCGGCGCTCGGGATCATGGCCGCCGAGCGCATCGGGCTCGATGCCGAGGGCCGGCTCGACGACAGCGTGCTGCGGGCGCGCATCTCCCAGTTCGAGGTCGACGAAGCCGCCTTCCGGCTCGCCATCCGGCGCTTCGGCGAACAGTCGCGCGCCGGCATCGCGGTCAATCCGGCCTACTCCTCGGCGCTCAAGTACTACGGCTCCGAGCTCAACAAGCGCCGCAACGAGCTGCTCATGTCCATCGGCGGCGCCGGTGCGCTCGAATGGGAAGGCAGGCGCAGCGACGAGGGCGCCCGCGCCCGCGACTGGCTGCGCAGCAAGGCCAATTCCATCGAGGGCGGCACCAGCGAAGTCCAGCTCAACATCATCTCCAAGCGCATCCTGGGCCTGCCCGGCGCCTGACCAGAAGGAACCCGAAATGGCCCTGATCCTCAACGAACAACAGACCATGCTGCGCGACAGCGCGCACGCCTTCGTCGCCGAGAACGCGCCGGTGTCGCAGCTGCGCCAGCTGCGCGACTCCCGCGACGAGACCGGCTACTCGAAGGCCTTCTGGAAGCGCTGCGCCGACATGGGCTTCTGCGGGGTGATGGTCCCCGAGGAGCACGGCGGGATGGAACTCGGCCACGTCGAGGCCGGCATCATCATGGAAGCCATCGGCCATACGCTGGTCCCCACGCCCATGCTCTCCTCGGCGGTGCTCGCCACCGTCGCGCTGCGCGAGGCCGGCACCGAGGCCCAGCAGGCACAATGGCTGCCGCGCATCGCCAGCGGCGAGGCCGTCGTCGCGCTGGCGGTCGACGAAGCCTCGCGGCATCGTCCCGACCACCTCGATACCCGCGTGCGCCGCGAACGCGAGCATCTCCGCCTCGATGGCGACAAGCTCGCGGTCATCGACGGCCATGTCGCCGACATCCTCATCGTGGCGGCCCGCGACCTCGACAACAACCCCGCCCTCTACCTCGTCGACCCCAGGCAGAAGGGCGTGGAGATCGAGCGCACGATCATGGTCGATTCCCACAACGCGGCGCGCATCCGCTTCGAGGAACTGCAGCTCGCGCCCGAGGCCCTGATGTCGGGCGGCAGCGGCGCGCGCGCCCTGGGCTGCGCGCTCGATGCCGGCCGCGCCATGCTCTCGGCCGAGATGCTCGGCATCGCCGACGAGGTCTTCGCCCGTACCGTCGCCTATCTGTCGGAGCGCAAGCAGTTCGGCCAGTTCATCGGCGAGTTCCAGGCGCTGCAGCATCGCGCCTCGCACCTGTACTGCGAAATCGAGTTTACCCGGGCGGCGGTCGCCCAGGCGCTGTCCAGGCTGGACGAGGATCCCGCCGGCGCCGCCGAGGACGTCTCCATCGCCAAGGCCCGGGCCGGCGCCACCGCCACCCTCGCAGTCCAGGAGGCCGTGCAGATGCATGGCGGCATCGGCATGACCGACGAACTCGACATCGGCCTGTTCATGAAGCGCGCGCGCGTCTGCCAGGAACTCTTCGGCGACGACAACTTCCACATCGACTTCGTCGGCGTGCTGCGAGGGTACTAGGGAAGCGAAGCCCGCGGAGGCGGCGGCATTCTTGATCGCCCTCTCCCTCTCCCTCGCTGGCGCGGGTGATATTGGTCACCGCCCATCCCTGGCCGCTCCTGGTCGTTCCTGGCCGTTCCTGGCGTTGTGGTGGCGCCCCTGCCGGCCTTGCGCATTGACCGGACCGCTACTCTGGACCCAAACTCCGGAGAAGCGCTGCAGTCATAAGAGCACCGGAAAGTCGGAAAGCCGGAAAGCCTGAAAGCCGAAGGATCACAAGATCCGCTGCAAGCGGACGCCGGCAGGACATGGAGGGGGCATGCACACCGCCGATCGCAAGCAAGGCAGCAGGCAGGCAAAGAATGCGCGCGAGCGAATCATCGCGAGCGCCTGTGCCCATTTCCTCGAGCATGGCTTCGAGGAAGCCCGGATTGCCGCGATCCGTAGCGAAGCCGGCGTATCCAACGGCAGCTTCTTCCATCATTTCCCGACCAAGGACGCACTGGGCGCCCATGTCTACCTCGGCATCGTGGCCGATTACCAGGCCAGCATGCTCGATGTGCTGGGCGGGCCGCCGGCGCTGGTCGAGACGCCGATCGCGATCGAGCGACTGATCCGCCGCCACCTCGCCTGGGTGGTCGGGCAGCGCGAGCGCGCCGCCTACGTCTTCAATGCATCCCGTACCGAATGGGCCGAGCTGGTGGGCGAGGAACTCGGCGCGCTCAATGCCCGCTTCCTCGAGGCCTTCGAGGCCTGGCGGCTGCCGCGGGTCGAGTCCGGCGAGCTGGTCGACATCGATCGCGGCGCCTTCATCGCCCAGCTGCTGGGGCCGACGCAGATGCTGTGCCGGCGCTGGCTTGCCGGCCAGGATGCGTTCTCGCCGGACCGATCGGCCGATACGCTGGTGGCCTGCGCGATCCGCGGGCTGGTGATCGCCGACTGAGGCTTTCGCCGCCCTGCGCTGCTCGCTGAATCTGCAATGCCGCGAGATCGACAGCCTGACCACACCGACCCCGGACATACCTTAGAGGTACGTTCGTTCATCCACGAGTTACCCGGCCGCCAGGATCGCACGACGTAGCGGTTGCGTCAGGTCTATCGGCAGGAAGAACTCTTCCGGGTACAGATAGTCATCTCCGGACTCGTCCACGACCCGAACGAGCCCCTCCTTCTCTGCATTTTCGTCCCGTCGGAGCTCATACAACTTTCGTCGTTCGAGGGAGACTTCGTATCCGGAGTTCGAGATGCAGACGACGAAGCGCTTCGCTGTTGCCATGTCTATACAAACCTCTTGATCTTGAATTCCTTCTTGCCTATGCCGTTGGCTTCATACCAGTGTACCTCCGCCGGGACCACTGAGCCGTCGGCGAGTCGAACAGAGGCAAGAGCCTTGCGCTTGCGCCAGCGGCCCTTGCCGTACGTTCGCTTCAGCCTTTCCAGTTCGCGAATCTCCCGTCCAGTTGCGAACGTTTCCATCTCTCGAAGCTGGCCAACGATCTGGAAGTACATGAGATTTT
>DAIMFM010000145.1:0-7750 GCA_036724585.1 Burkholderiaceae bacterium
GCCGAGGTGCCGAGGCCCAGCGTGCCTTCCAGCGGCAGCTCGCTGTAGCCCTGGAAGGAGCGGGCGAGCCCGCCGCGTTCGGCCGCCTCGGCCAGCGGGTCCTCGGGCAGGGCGTAGTGGTCCAGCCCGATGCGGCGATAGCCGGCCGCCCCGGCGTCGGTCGCGCCGCCGCGATCGAGCACCAGCCAGTCGGCGGCGCCCGCGGCTTCGATCGCCCGGCGCGGGTAGGTGCCGCGCTCGACCGTCACGGTGAAGCGGGTCCCGGGCTCGGCGCATATGCGGGCGAGCGTGGCTTCGACGCGCTGCGCATGCTCGCGGAACAGGCGTTCGACGCCGCTCGCGTCGAACGCCTGCCACTGGCCCGACGACACCCGCAGTTCGCGCGCGAAGGGCAGCGCCGCGACACGCAGCCAGGACTGTTCCTCGATCACGAGCGCGGTGAGTTCCATGTCGAGCTCGCGGGCGAGCAAGGCGGCCGCGGCGATCGGTGCCGGGCGCACGCGCGCCGGATCGACCGCGACGAGGATGCGCCGCCGCACGGTGCCGTTGCGGGGTTGCTGCTCAGTCATTCTTGCCCGCCAGGCCGTGCCGGTGGCGCAGCGGCAGGCCTGGGCGCATGCCCCGGCGCAGCGACGAGAGGGCATGGAGCCGGGCGACCACCCGCCCATTGAAGTGACGGTCGGCCATACCCGCCACCGGTTCGCCGGCCGGCATGCCCGAGAGCAGTTCGATCGCTTCGTCGACGTGCGCGATCGCGTAGACCGAGAACTTGCCCGCGGCGACCGCCGCGACGACCTCGTCGTTGAGCATCAGGTGGCGCGCGTTCGACTTCGGGATGATCACGCCCTGGGTGCCGGTGAGGCCGCGGTCGCGACAGACCTCGAAGAAGCCCTCGACCTTCTCGTTGACGCCGCCGATCGCCTGCACGTCGCCGAACTGGTTCATCGAGCCGGTCACCGCCAGCGACTGGCGCAGCGGCACGTCGGCGATCGCCGAGAGCAGGGCGCAGGTCTCGGCGATCGTGGCGCTGTCGCCGTCGACCGGGCCGTAGCTCTGCTCGAAGAC
Organism: Burkholderiaceae bacterium; assembly: GCA_036724585.1. Lineage (GTDB taxonomy): Bacteria > Pseudomonadota > Gammaproteobacteria > Burkholderiales > Burkholderiaceae_E > JAMLIN01. Next base: position 1,066 of record DAIMFM010000145.1, read on the forward strand.
GATGCTCGCGGACAGGGCGATGAGGTCGCGCGCCGAATAGCGCGCATTGAGGAAGGAGCCGAGGATCAGCATGCCCTTGCTGTGGATCGAGCCACCGAGGTCGGTCTCGCGCTGGATGTCGAGCAGGCGGCCCTCGCCGAGCGCGGCGGTCGCGGTGATCCGGCTCGGGTGGCCGAAGTACTCGCCGCCCAGGTCGTAGACCGCGAGCCCGTTGACCTGGCCGACCCGCTCGCCGTCGGTCGCGATGGCGAGCGTGCCCTCGATGATCGATCGCCGATAGGCCTCGGCCGAGCGCGCCGCCCGGTCGCGCCGGCTCGCGATGGCGCGCATGATGTCGCTGCCGTCGATCTGCCCCCGACCGACCTGGCGCGCATAGGCGTCCGCCTCGATCGCCACCTCGCCGAGGTGGCCGAGCTCCGCGCTGATCCGGTGGGCATCCTCGGCCTGGCGCGAACCTTCGTCGACGAGGCGGGCAAGGGCGACGCGCGACAGGGGCAGCAGGTCGCGGCGCCGCGCCAGCGCCCTGACGGCATTGGCGATCGCCCGCTGGTGCTTGTCGTCGCGCGGCAGGTCGTCGTCGAAGTCGGCGACGATCTTGAACAGGCGGCGGAAGTCGGGATCGTAGGCGTCGAGCAGGTAGTACAGGTGCCGGTCGCCGAACAGCGCCACCTTGATGTCGAGCGGTATCGCCTCGGGTTCGACCTGCGAGGCGGAGATCACCCCGACGACGTCCGCGGGCGACTCGATGCGGATGCTGCGCCGCTCGAGCGCGCGCTTGAGGGCCGGCCATGCGAAGGGCTCGGTGAGCAGCTTGTGCGCATCGAGCAGGAGGTAGCCGCCGTTGGCGCGGTGCAGGTCGCCGGGGCGGATCAGGCGGAAGTCGCTCACCAGGGTGCCGAACATCGCGCGATGCTCGACCCGGCCGATCAGGTTGCCGAGGGTCGGGTGCTGGGTGCGCACCACCGGCGTCGTCGCGTCCTCGTCCTCGCAGGTGCGCAGCAGGTTCACTTCGTAGCGACCGAGGTCGGGTCCGGCCGCGAGCGGCGACCTGGCCGCCATGTCGCCGGGCGGCTTGCGGGCGGGGAGGAAGTCGTCCGCATTGTCGAGGATGTCGTCGCGCACCGACGCGATCCAGTCGCGCACCTTCGGTACCTCGCGGTAGCGCTCGAGCAGTTCGTCGAGCGCCCCGCCCACCGCCATCACGGTGGTGTCCCGGTTGAGCTTCTGCACCCGTTCGATCTGCTCCTTGCGCATGCGGATGCCGCCGCGAACGATCTTCTGGAGCTTCTCCTGGTAGGCGACGAGCTTCTCCTGCAGCTCCTGCTGGCGTTCCTTGGGCAGCTTCGCGAACTCCTCGTTCGAGAGGACCTCGCCATCCCTGACCGGCGCGAGGGTGAAGCCGTTGGGCGTCTGGATCAGGCCGATGCCGTCGTGCATCGCTTCCTCGTTGAGGTCCGACAGCGATTTCGCATGGCGCTCGGCGAACTCCGCCTGGATGCGCTCGACCTCGTTCGCATAGCCCTCGCCCTCGAAGGCCGCCGGGATCGTGGCCTTCAGTTCCTCGACGAGCCGCCGCATGTCCTCGCGCAGCGTCCCGCCCATGCATGGCGGCAGGCCGATCGCGAGCGGCCGGGCCGGCGCGGCGAAGTTGTTGACGTAGACCCAGTCGAGCGGCTCGGCGCGCTTGCCGCGGCGCTTGATCGCGTTCTCGACGAAGCGCATCTTGCCGCTGGCGGGCGGGCCGGTGACGAACAGGTTGTAGCCGTCGGCATCGACCGAGAAGGCGAGCTCGATCGCGCGGCGGGCGCGCTCGTGGCCGACGAGCAGGTGGCCGGGTGTCGCGGCCGACGAGCCTCCGGGCGGATCGCCCAGGGGCTCGTCGGGGCCGGGCATGTTCTCGGGATCGGCGCGATGCGCAAGTTGTTCTGGGGTGAGGGCGGGCATCGGGCTCCTGTCGGCTTCCGGCATTTGCCAGTGATGTTGCCAGTGATGATACGCGCCGTGCCGGTTCACATGCCCCTGCCACTGCCGGGCTTGTGGAAAGGCCCCGAAAGCGGCTAAATCCTAGACTCCTCGAATCGGCCAGCCACGGGCAGTGGGGCCGTGAACGGACGGACTGCGATACAGATGACCATGATTCGCGCATTGCTCGCCGGAATCGCGGCGGCGCTGCTCGCCACGGGGGTCGCCCGGGCCGGCCCCACGCTCGACGCCATCAAGGAGCGCGGCAGCCTGCGCTGCGCCGTCAACACCGGCCTGCAGGGTTTCGCCGCGCCCGACAGCCAGGGGCGCTGGAGCGGCATCGACGTCGATTTCTGCCGGGCGCTGGCGGCGGCCATCCTCGGCGATCCCGGCAAGGTCGAGTTCCGCCCCACGAACACGCAGAACCGCTTCACCACGCTGCAGACCGGGGAAGTCGACATCCTGTCGCACAACACGACCTGGTCGGCCTCGCGCGATTCGTCCCTCGGGCTCACGTTCGCGGGCATCCTCTTCTACGATGGCCAGGGCTTCATGGTGCCGAAGTCGCTCGGCATCGAGAGCGCGCGCGAACTCGACGGCGCCACCGTCTGCATCCTGCCGGGCACCACCACCGAGCTGAACCTCGCCGACTGGTTCCGCGCCCATTCGATGGAGTTCCGGCCGGTGGTCATCGGCGAGCTCTCGCAGATCCTGCAGGCCTTCTTCGCCGGCCGCTGCGATGTCTTCACCTCCGATATATCGGGCCTCGCATCGGTGCGCCAGGGCGCCGACCAGCCCGACGACTGGGTCATCCTGCCCGAGGCCATCTCCAAGGAGCCGCTCGGCCCGGCGGTGCGGCGCGACGACTGGGAGCTCTTCACGATCGTGCGCTGGACCCTCTTCGGGCTGCTCGAGGCCGAGGAGTACGGCATCACCAGCGCCAACGTCGAGCAGCAGCGCAAGACCAGCAAGTCGCCGGCCGTCCAGCGCATGCTCGGCGCCACCGGCGAGATCGGCAAGGGGCTCGGGCTCGACCCCGACTGGCTGGTACGCGTGGTGGGTGCGGTCGGCAACTACGCGGAAATGTACGAGCGCAACATCGGTCCGCTGGGCATCCCGCGGGGCCAGAACGCGCTCTGGAAGGACGGCGGCCTGATGTACCCGCCGCCGATCCGCTGAGGACGACGCCGCCGGCGACGTCATCGCGCGTGCGCCGGTGCCACGGATGAACCTGCGCAGCGAAAGGGTGCGCGGCTGGGCCTGGCAGGCCGCCGTCCTGGCGGCGGTGGCCGGCGTGCTCGCCTGGCTCGTCGGCAACACGCTCGACAACCTCGCCGCGCGCGGCATCCAGGTCGGCTTCGGCTTCCTGCGCCAGGAGGCGGGCTTTGCCATCGCCCAGACGCCGGTGCCCTACCGGCCCGGCGATACCTACGCGCGCGCACTCGCCACCGGCCTGGCCAACACCCTGCTCGTCTCCGCGATCGGCATCGTCGTCGCAACGGTGCTCGGCACCGCCATCGGCGTGGCCCGGCTCGCCGGCAACCGGCTGCTCGCCGGCCTGGCCGGCGCCTACGTCGAGGCGGTGCGCAACGTGCCGCTGCTGCTCCAGCTCTTCGTCTGGTACGGGATCCTGACCGAGTGGTTGCCGCCGGTGCGCCAGGCGCTCTCGCTCGGCGGCGTGGTGGTGATGAGCCAGCGCGGACTGCACTTCGCCTGGCCGCAGGCGCACCCCGGCTGGCTTGCCGCCGGGCTCGCCCTGCTCCTCGCGATCGCACTGGCCCTGGCCTGGCGTCGCCACGCCGAGCGTCGCCGGCGCGACACCGGCCGGGCGCCGCCGGTGCTCGCCGTCGCCGCCGCCCTCGTCGTCGTGCTGCCGCTGGCCGCATGGGCGCTGGCCGGCGCGCCGCTCGCGATCGACTATCCGCAGCTGCGCGGCTTCGGCTACCGCGGCGGCATCGCCGTGTCGCCCGAGTTCGCCGCCCTGGCGATCGGCCTGTCCATCTATACCGCGGCCTTCATCGCCGAAGTGGTGCGCGCCGGGCTGCTGTCGGTCGACCGGGGCCAGGTCGATGCCGCCAAGGCGCTCGGTCTGTCGGCGGCACAGCGGCTGCGCCTGGTGGTGATGCCGCAGGCGCTGCGGGTGATCGTCCCCCCGCTCACCAACCAGTACCTGAACCTGACGAAGAACTCCTCGCTCGCCGTGGCGATCGGCTATCCCGACCTGGTGTCGGTCGCCAACACCACGATGAACCAGACCGGCCAGGCGATCGAGGCCATGGCGATCGTGATGGCCGTCTACCTCACGATCAGCCTGGCGATCGCGGTCGCGATGAACCTGTTCGAGGCGCGCACCCGCCTCGTCGAACGATGATGCGGCCATCGCCCGTGCCGCCGCGCGCCGGCCTGCCGGCGCGGATGCGCGAGGCCTTCTTCGCCAATCCACGCGATGCGCTGCTGACGCTTGCGCTCGTCGCCCTGATCGCCGCGGTGCTGCCCGGCCTGCTCGACTGGCTCGTCTTCGACGCCGTCTGGGGGCCGCAGCCGGTCGCCGCCTGCGATGCCGCGCGCGGCGAAGGCGCCTGCTGGGCCGTCGTCTGGGAGAAGTTCCGGGTGATGATGTTCGCCACCTATCCGTACGAGGAGCAATGGCGGCCCGGCCTGGTGATCGCGGTGCTGGTCGCGCTGCCCGTGCTGTCGGGCTGGCCGCGCATGTGGAACGCGGCGCTGCCGCTCGTCTGGGTCGTGGGGTGCCTGCTCGCGTTCTGGCTGATGGGCGGCGGCCTCGGGCTGGCCCGTGTGCCCGCGAGCCAGTGGGGCGGGCTGCCGGTGACGCTCATCCTGACCATCTTCGGCATCGGCTTCGCCTTCCCGCTCGCGCTGCTGCTGGCGCTCGGGCGGCGCTCCGGCCTGCCGGTGCTGCGCGCCCTGTCGATCACCTGGATCGAGGTCGTCCGCGGGGTGCCGCTGATCGCGGTGCTGTTCATGGCGAGCGTGATGTTCGCGCTGTTCATGCCCGCCGGCTTCACCGTCGAGCAGCTGCTGCGCGCGCAGGTCGCGATCATCGTGTTCGTCGCCGCCTACCTGGCCGAAGTGATCCGCGGCGGCCTGCAGGCGGTGCCGAGGGGACAATACGAGGCGGCCGGCGCGCTCGGCCTGCCCTACTGGCGCATGATGGGCCTGGTCATCCTGCCCCAGGCCCTGCGGATCGCGATACCGCCGATCGTCAACAGCTTCATCGCGCTGTTCAAGGACACGTCGCTGGTCGTCGTCATCGCGATCTTCGACTTCGCGTATGCCGTGAAGAAATCGGTGGAGACCGATGTCGCATGGAAGAAGTACTTCCTGGAGGCGCTCTTGTTCTCGATGCTCGTCTACTGGATCGGATGCTATGCCATGTCGCGCTACAGCCGCTGGCTCGAGCAACGTTCGGCGCAGGCCCGGCGATGAGCACGCCGGCGGTTTCCATCCAGGGGCTCGAGAAGTGGTTCGGCGACTTCCAGGCGTTGCGCGCGGTGGACCTCGAGGTCGCGCGCGGCGAGCGCATCGTCGTCTGCGGACCCTCGGGCTCGGGCAAGTCCACCCTGATCCGCTGCATCAACCGGCTCGAGGTCCATGAGCGCGGCCGCATCCTCGTCGAGGGCGTCGAGCTCGACGACGACCTGCGCCACATCGACGCCATCCGGGCGCGCGTCGGCATGGTCTTCCAGCAGTTCAACCTGTTCCCGCACCTGACGGTGCTCGACAACTGCATCCTCGCGCCGGTCTGGGTGCGGCGCCTGCCGCGCCGCGAGGCGCAGGCCCGCGCCATGGCGCTGCTCGAGCGGGTGCGCATCGCCGACCAGGCACACAAGTATCCCGGCCAGCTCTCCGGCGGCCAGCAGCAGCGCGCCGCGATCGCGCGGGCCCTGTGCATGGAGCCGTCGATCATGCTCTTCGACGAGCCCACGTCCGCGCTCGATCCCGAGATGGTCAAGGAGGTGCTCGACACCATGAGGGCGCTGGCCGAGGACGGCATGACCATGATCGTCGTCACGCACGAGATGGGCTTCGCGCGCGCCGTCGCCGACCGCGTGGTCTTCATGGACGAGGGCGAGATCGTCGAAATCGCCCCGCCTGCCCGCTTCTTCGCCGCGCCGGAACACGAGCGCACGCGCCGCTTCCTCGCCCAGATCCTCTGACGGGGGCCCGTCCACGTCGGGCCCTGGCGGGCGTCCGCCCAAGGCGCGCCCTGGCAAGCGTTCGCCCGCGCGCGGCCCTGGCGGTCGTTCGGCCGCGCGCGAAACCAGCCGGGCGGGTTCGAGACGGAATCGAGACGAATCCTCGACCGAAGTGATCCCCGGGCGTGCCCGTCGTGCAATCGGGCATCCCCAGAATCCATTCCATCGACACCGCGCTTGCAGCTCTCCTCCTCCAACGCGCTGCCGGGACCGTCGAACCTGGATCCGGGAAGCCGGACGTCCTCAACCGAACCTCTTCAACCGAACAACCGGAGCATCAAATGAGCATTCTCGTCAAAGCCCTCGCCACCGCCACCATCGCCACCGCCTCGGTGGGCGCCTTCGCCGGCGAACTCTACGATCCCACCGCGGGCCAGCCGACCTCGACCGTGTCGCAGACCGGCGTCACGGCCAGCGATGCGCCCTATGTCGTGATCGACGACAACCAGGTCGTGTTCGCCGCCAATCCCGCCTACCGGGCCGAGCAGCCCCGCCTCGACGTCGCC
>DAIMFM010000146.1:0-6809 GCA_036724585.1 Burkholderiaceae bacterium
GCGTCGTCGACGGCTACGCCAAGGCGCGCGCGGCCCAGGGGCAGGAGCGTGTCCTCGTTCATTGCGCGATGACGACGCGGCGCGGCAAGACGCTGGCCTTTGACAAGGCGACGAACAGGCTCAAGCGCCTGTCCACCGAGGACTACGAGGCTGGCGTGCACGGGATCCAGGTGGCGAGCTACCGCCTCGCGTCGCATGCGGCCGAAGGCATGGCCACGCTCGAGCCGCTGGAGGACGGCGAACGCGGCGTCATCATCCTGACCGCCTCGGTCGCCGCGCAGGACGCGCAGATCGGGCAGGTCATCTACGGATCGGCGAAGGCCGGCGGCAACGGCCTGGTGCTGCCGATGGCGCGCGACCTCTCCGACCTGGGCATCCGCGTCAACTCGATCATGCCGGGCATCTTCGCCACCCCGCTGATGCTGGGGGCGCAGCCCAAGGTGCTCGAGAGCCTGGCGGCCTCGGTGCCCTTCCCCAAGCGCCTGGGCAAGCCGCAGGAATTCGGCAGCCTGGCGCTCGAGATCGCGCGCAACACCTACTTCAACGGCCAGTGCGTGCGCCTGGACGGCGCGATCCGCATGGCGCCGCGCTGATCGCCTCCATGGCGCATCGGGGTCGGTGGGCATCGGGTTCCGGCGGTAGGATTCGATGTAGCCAGACCGAACCGGAACCGGAGAACCCATGAAGAACTACCAGCATTTCATCGACGGCGAGTACGTCGATCCCCTCGGCGGCGAGTGGATCGATACCGTCAATCCGTACAGCGGCGAGGCCTGGGCACGCATCCCGAGCGGCTGCGCCCGCGACGTCGACCGCGCGGTCACTGCCGCCAGGCGGGCGATGACCGAAGGGCCGTACGCGACGATGACGCCGACCCAGCGCGGCAAGCTGATGCTCAGGCTGGCCGACCTGGTCGCCGCCAACGCCCAGCGCCTGGCGGAAACCGAGGTCCGGGACAACGGCAAGCTGTTCTCCGAGATGAAGGGCCAGCTCGACTACCACCCCGAATGGTGGCGCTACTATGGCGGGCTGGCCGACAAGCTCGAAGGCGCCGTGATGCCGATCGACAAGCCCGATCACTTCGCCTTCACCACGCACGAACCGGTCGGTGTCGTGGGCGCCCTGACGGCATGGAACTCGCCGCTGCTGTTCGTCGCCTGGAAATGCGCCCCGGCGATCGCCGCCGGCTGCGCCGTGGTGGTCAAGCCCTCGGAGTACGCCTCGGCCTCCACCCTCGAGTTCGCCGCGCTCACGAAGGAGGCCGGCTTTCCCGATGGCGTCTTCAACGTCGTCACGGGCCTGGGCGCGTCCGCCGGCTCGGCGCTGGTCGACCATCCGGATGTCGCGAAGATCACTTTCACGGGCTCGGACGTGACCGGCGCGCGCATCTACGCGCAGGCCGCGAAGACCATGAAGCGGGTGACGCTCGAGCTCGGCGGCAAGTCGCCGAACATCGTCTTCGCCGACTGCGACCTGGACAAGGCGGCCGCCGGCGCGATCTCGGGCATCTTCGCGGCGACCGGCCAGACCTGCATCGCCGGCTCGCGCCTGCTCGTCCAGAATTCCATCAAGGACGCGTTCATCGAACGGGTGGCGAAGCTCGGCGCAACGGCGCGCCGCGGCGATCCCATGAAGCCCGACACCAATATCGGCCCGGTGACGACGCCGCCGCAGTACCGCAAGATCCTCGACTACATCGAGATCGCGCGCGAGGAGGGGGCGCGCTGCATCCTCGGCGGCAAGCCGGCCACCGACCAGCCGGGCGGGCAGTTCGTCGAGCCGACGATCTTCGTCGACGTCACGCCCGACATGCGGATCGCGCGCGAGGAAGTCTTCGGCCCGGTCCTGTCGGTCATCGGCTTCGAGGACGAGGCCGAGGCGATCCGGATCGCCAACGACACCATCTACGGCCTCGCCGCAGGGATCTGGACCGAGAACATCGGCCGGGCGATGCGCGTGTCCAAGGCGATCAAGGCCGGCACGGTCTGGGTCAACACCTACCGCTCGATCAGCTACATGATGCCCTTCGGTGGCAGGAAGCACTCCGGCATCGGCCGCGAGAGCGGGATCGAGTCGATCCGCGGATATCTCGAGACCAAGAGCACCTTCGTCTCCTATGCCGAGGGTGCGCCGGCCAATCCGTTCGTGATGCGCTGAAGCCGCTGGGGACAGGCATGCCGTTTCGTGCGTTCTACGGGGGCGGGCCGGGGCGGCCGGACAGGTCGTCGCGACCCGACGTATCCCCGGCGGGCCGGGATGCGGCGGCGCGCGAGTCCGACCAGGACCGGCAGCGACGCCGCGAGGCGGAACTCCGGTCCTTCGACCAGCGGATCGGCGAGCAACTCGAGGACATGCGTCGATCCGGCGAGCTTCGCAGCCTGCCCGGCTACGGCAGGCCGCTCCCCGAGATCGAGGGCTGGGCCGAGACGCCGGCCGAGCTGCGGCTCGCGTTCCGGGTCCTCAAGAACGCCGGCGTCGCGCCGCCCGAAGTCGAGCTCTTCCACCGCCGGGCGGCACTGCGTCGCCAGCTTGCCGAGTCCCGGTCGGAGGCGGAGCGCGAAGCGGTATCGGCGCGCCTGACCGACCTGGAACAGCTCATCGCGCTGCGCCTGGAGGCGCTGCGCTCGACGCGATCGCTCTGACCCGCGCTCCACCCCGTTCGCTACCCTGGGTGCAATCCTTGCTGCGACGGCTTGCGCCAGCCTGCGCAGCCGGGCAGTCGGCCCGGCCATCGGGCTGGCGGTTTGCTCCCGGGGAACGAAGATGCCCAGCAGAGCCCTGGACCTCCCTTTGGCCGCCGTCGTGGCGGGTGTGCTGGTTCTCGGTTGCACCGACGATTCGACGGAGCCGCGAGGGTCGCCGCTGGCCGGGGACAGCGCAACGACGAAGATGCTCGATGCCGGCGCCGCCATGATCCAGGGCCGCGCCCCCATCGAGGCGATCGACGCCTACCTGGCCGGCTTCCATTTCTACAACGGGCGTCCCGACCTCCAGGTGGAAGCGCACCACTACTGCGCGGCCCTCGGGGAGGACGTCTTCCAGTGCGTCGTCTACGACGGCAATGTCGCCCAGGCCAGGATGATCGGAGTGGAGTACATCATCAGCGCCCGGCTCTTCGCCGAGCTGCCGGACGAGGAGAAGGCGATGTGGCACAGCCATGTGTTCGAGGTGAAGTCGGGCCAGCTGGTCGCCCCGGGCCTGCCCGATGCGGCCGAGCGCGAACTCATGGAGAAACTGGTCGGCACCTACGGCAAGACGTGGCACACCTGGCACACCGGTCTCGACAAGTCCGTTCCGGTGGGCGTGCCGCAGCTGATGATGGATTTCACCGCCGAAGGCCAGGCCGATCCGGAGATGATCGCCGAGCGCGACGCCAGGCTCGACATGGACAGCGCCCGCAAGAGGGAAGCTCGGCAATCCATCCAGGCGCCCGCGATCGATCCGGGCGCCGACGCATGGCGGCGCGACATCGTGGTGCAGGTCGAGGACCCCACCGGCGCATTGCACGAGACCGGCCCCGCCCCGAAAGAGACGAAGGGCACCGGGTCCGGGACGAACCCCCGGTCGAACCGGCCCTGAACCGGGACTTGCCGTGCTTGCTGGTGCCCAGTGAGTCGGTAGCCCGGCCGTGCGTGCGGGCGGCGTGGACGCGCCATCGCCGCACCGGCCCCTTGTGGTTACCATGGGCCCACCATGGAGCTCCCGAGGTGACGTGATGGTCTGGTTCAATCAGAAGCAGCGCCCGGCCGACGGCACGAGCCCTCGAGGCGCGCCCGCCCCCGGCGGGCCGGGCATGCCGCCGGCTGGCGCACCCTCGGGCATGCCGCCCAGGCGGACCTGGCTCACGTTCGCCCTGGTGCTGCTCGTGAACTACATGCTCGTGCGGTTCCTCTTCCCCGGGCCCATGGACCCGCTCACCATACCGTACACCGCCTTCAAGGAAGAGGTCGCCCGCGGCAACGTCGCCTCCATCTACGCGCAGGGCGGGAGCAGCGAGGGGCGCTTCATCGCCCCGGTGACCTGGCCGCCCCCCGACGCGAGCGCGCAGTCGGGCCGCGAGGAGCCGAGGTCGCGATCGGACCAGCTGAACCAGAGCCCGCCGCGCAGCTCCGAGACGTTCAACACCACGCTGCCGATCTTCGTGGGTCCGGACCTGGAGAGCTTCCTGATCGACCACGACGTGGAGATCAGCGCGGTGCCGATCCAGTCCGGCAGCCCGCTCGTGACGCTGCTCTTCGGCTTCGGGCCGGCGATCCTGATCATCGCCTTCTACGTCTGGCTGTTCCGCCGTGCCCGCCAGGGCGCCGGGGGACTCGGCGGCCTCGGCGGCATGATGGGCATCGGCAAGAGCAAGGCGCGGCGCTACGACCAGGAGGAAGGCCGGGTCACCTTCGAGGACGTCGCCGGGATCGACGAGGCCGAGAACGAGCTGGTGGAGCTGGTGGACTTCCTGCGCGATCCGGCGAAGTACACCCGGCTCGGGGGGACCGCGCCAAAGGGCGTGCTGCTGGTCGGCGCCCCGGGCACCGGCAAGACGCTGCTCGCCCGGGCGGTGGCCGGGGAGGCCGGGGTGCCGTTCTTCTCGATGAGCGGCTCGGAGTTCGTGGAGATGATCGTCGGCGTCGGGGCCGCCCGGGTGCGCGACCTCTTCAAGCAGGCGCGCGAGCATGCTCCGGCAATCATCTTCATCGACGAGATCGACTCGATCGGCCGGGCCCGGGGCCAGGTGGCGATCGGCGGCTCGAGCGAGCAGGAACAGACCCTCAACCAGATCCTCACGGAGATGGATGGATTCTCGAGCAAGCAGGGCGTCATCGTGCTGGCAGCGACCAACCAGCCGGACGTGCTGGACAAGGCCTTGCTGCGCCCGGGCCGGTTCGACCGCCAGGTGGTCGTGAACCTGCCGGACAGGAACGGCCGCAAGGCGATCCTGGACGTGCACACCCGCAAGGTGCCGCTCGCGGAGGGCACCGACCTGATGGAGATCGCCGCGGCCACGCCCGGGCTCTCGGGGGCTGACCTGCGTAACCTGGTGAACGAGGCGGCGCTGCTGGCCGCCCGACGCGAGCAGGAGGAGGTCACGATCAAGGATTTCCTCGATGCGCTCGAGAAGATCATCCTCGGGCCGGAGCGGGCATTGCTGCTGAGCCCCGAGGATCGCGAGCGGATCGCCTACCACGAGAGCGGGCATGCCATCCTCGGCCTGGTGGTGCCGGGCGCCGATCCGGTGCACCGGGTGACCATCGTGCCGCGCGGGCGCGCTCTGGGCGTCACCTACCAACGCCCGGATGCCGACCGCTACAACTATCCGGAGGCGTACCTGCGCGCGCGGATCATCGGCATGCTCGGGGGCCGGGCCGCGGAGGAAGTCGTCTATGGGACCCGCACCACCGGCGCCGAGAACGACATCGAGCAGGCGACGAACCTGGCCCGCTCCATGGTGACGCGCTGGGGCATGAGCGATGCGCTCGGGATGGTGCAGCTCGCCCCCCGGCAGAATCCCTATCTGGGCGCGGCCGGCGGCTACGGTGGCGACCGGCCGTTCAGCGAGGAGACGGCGCGCGTGATCGATGCGGAAGTGCTGCGGATCATCGGCGAGAGCCACGAGACCGCGCTGCAGCTGCTGCGGGAACACCGCGCGCAACTGGACGCACTGGTCGCGGCATTGCTCGAGCACGAGACGCTGGACGAGCAGGAGATCCTGCAGGTGACCGGCCTGCCGCCGGCGCCGCCACTGGAGACGCGGCCGCTGGAGCGCGCCGCCGAGCCGGTGGCATAGGGCGCCGGGACTCGGTGAATGCCCGCCGTGCGCCCCCGCCGGACGCATGTGCACGGCTCGTGGCTCGTTGGCTCCGGCTTGATTGACTCGTGGCTTGTCGACCCGTGGCTCGTCGACCCGTGGCTCGTCGACCCGTGGCTCGTCGACCCGTGGCTCGTCGATTGCCAGCGAGTTTCTGGTCGGGGTGAGAGGATTCGAACCTCCGGCCTCTACGTCCCGAACGCCGTAGAGTGGCCTTTTCAATCAACGACTTACGTCCTAAGTGGTTGATTTCGAAAGCAACGAAACATTGCGACATTTCGCGATATGATCGGATTTGCTGTTACCGTGCTGTTACGGAGCGTCCGACATGAAGCTGACCAAGAAGCTGTCGCCCGTCGTGGTCGAGGCGGCGAAGCCGGAGGCCGACCCCTACCGCATATGGGATTCCGTTGTCCCAGGGCTGTTCCTGCGGGTGCAGCCGTCGGGCGTCAAGTCATGGAACGTCCAGTGGCGACGGACGAGCTCGAGGGCGCTCGGGAAGTGGCCCGGCGTGACGGTCGAGTCGGCCCGCACCAGAGCCCGGGCCGCCCTGGTCGAAACGGCCGAGCATGGGGCGCCGCTCGCGGTCATCGAGGCCAGCAAGCCGGAGAACGAGAAGCCGACGACCTTCGGCGACTTCGTTGACGAGCACTATGGCCCATGGGCGCTCACGCACCAGAAGCAGGGCCAGGCGACGATCGATGCCATCAAGGCCCAGTTCGGAGACTTCAGCGACAAGCTCCTGACCGAGATCAGCGGGTTCGACGTCGAACGCTTCAAGGCCCGGCGCCTCAAGGCCGGGATCAAGCCGGCGACCGTGAACCGCGACCTGGATCGCATCCGTGGCGTCCTGTCCCGTGCGGTGGACTGGGGCTATCTGCCGGTCCATCCGCTGAAGGCCGTGAAGCGCGCCAAGGGCGCCGACAACAGTCGAGTGCGGTATCTGTCGGCGGCCGAGGCCGGCCGGCTGCGCAAGGCCCTCGGTGACCGCGAGGCGGAGCGCCGCAGG
>DAIMFM010000146.1:6819-7706 GCA_036724585.1 Burkholderiaceae bacterium
CGGCGCCAGGAGGAGCTGCCCATGTGGCCGCTCGACGGGTACACCGATCACCTGGCGCCGCTCGTGCTCCTCGCGATCAACACGGGCCTGCGGCGCGGCGAGCTGCTCGGGCTGACATGGGAGGCCGTCAACCTCGATGCGCAGCTGCTGACGGTCGCCGCCGGCACCGCGAAGTCCCGCAAGGCCCGGCATATCCCCCTGAACGCCGAGGCACTTGCCGTGCTGAAGGCCTGGAAGAAGCAGGGGAAGGGGGCCGGGCTCGTGTTTCCGGCACCCGAGGGCGGCCAGATGGGGCACATCAACACCTCGTGGGAACGGCTGGTTGCTGCCGCCGAGCTCGTCGACTTCCGCTTTCACGACCTTCGGCACGACTTCGCGAGCAAGCTGGTGATGGCGGGCGTCGACTTGAACACCGTGCGGGAGCTGCTCGGGCACGCGGACTTGAAGATGACGCTGCGGTATGCGCACCTGGCGCCGGCTCGGCTCGCGGCGGCCGTCGAGAAGCTGGGGGCGGCATGAGAGGCGCCGCGGTTGCTCATCTCCCACCCGACCTGTCGGATGTGCTCACGCCAAGCCTGGGAGTCGACCCGGCCGAGTTTGCCGAATGGCTTATCACGCCTTTGGTTCGGTACCGCCTGGCGCTTGCTGGTGCTCGTCAGGCAGGCTCGCACGGCGATTCAGGCCGCCGGCTCGCAGAGCGCAGGAAGGCGACCGAGCGCGGCCCGGGATCAACTGCTGCAGGCGGTACTCGCCAGGTTGCGCGAGGCCGGTTTGAAGGCCGAGGTTGCGCGCGGCGTTGCCGAGCAGGTGCTCGTGGCGTGTCGTGTTCCGGTACCCGGGGCGGGCACCAGTATCACCCGCGCCGCAGGGCGCGCAACAAAAGAGAG
>DAIMFM010000147.1:0-7661 GCA_036724585.1 Burkholderiaceae bacterium
GGAAGGCGCCCGAGGCGATGAACAGGATGTGGTCGGTGCGCACCACGCCGTAGCGCGTGTTGACGGCGGTGCCTTCCACCAGCGGCAGGAGGTCGCGCTGCACGCCCTGGCGCGAGACGTCGGCGCCGCCGTTGGTCTGCCGCGAAGCGACCTTGTCGATCTCGTCGAGGAACACGATGCCGTTGGTCTCGACCGCCGCGATCGCCTCGAGCTTGACGTCCTCCTCGTTGACGAGCTTGCCCGCCTCCTCGTCGGCCAGCACCCGCAGGGCATCGGCGATCTTCATCTTGCGGGTGCGCTTGCGCCCCGGCAGGTTCGAGAACATCGACTGCAGCTGCTGGGTGAGCTCTTCCATGCCGGCCGGCCCCATCAGCTCCATCGAGGGCATGGCCTGGGCCACCTCGACCTCGATCTCGCGGTCGTCGAGCTCGCCCTGGCGCAGCCGCTTGCGCAGCTTCTGCCGCGTGGCGGAATCCGCCTCGCTCGGCCGCGGCGCTTCGGCGTCGAAGCCGAAGCCGCCGCCGGCGGCCGGGCGCGAGGGCGGGAGCAGGACGTCGAGCACCCGGTCCTCGGCGGCGTCCTGCGCGGCCAGGTCGACCCGGCGCTTGGCCTGCTCGCGCACCTGCTTGACCGCGACCTCGGCCAGGTCGCGGATGATCGAGTCGACATCGCGCCCGACATAGCCGACCTCGGTGAACTTGGTGGCCTCCACCTTGAGGAACGGCGCGTTCGCGAGCCGCGCCAGGCGGCGGGCGATCTCGGTCTTGCCCACGCCGGTGGGGCCGATCATGAGGATGTTCTTGGGCGTGATCTCGTCGCGCAGCGGCTGCTCGACCTGCTGGCGACGCCAGCGGTTGCGCAGGGCGATGGCGACGGCGCGCTTGGCGCTGGCCTGGCCGATGATGTGCTTGTCGAGTTCGGAGACGATCTCCGCGGGTGTCATCTGGCTCATCTGCCCGCCTCGCTCCCGGCTGCCTCGCCGATCACTTCGACGACGTGCTGGTCATTGGTGTAGATGCACAGTTCGCCGGCGATCGCGAGCGACTTGCGCACGATGGACTCGGCGTCCAGTTCGGTGTTGTCGAGCAGGGCCCGCGCCGCCGACTGCGCGTACGGGCCGCCCGAACCGATCGCGATCAGGCCGTGCTCGGGTTCGAGCACGTCGCCGTTGCCGGTGATGACCAGGGAGTGCTGGGCGTCGGCCACCGCGAGCATCGCCTCGAGGCGGCGCAGCATCCGGTCGGTGCGCCAGTCCTTGGCGAGCTCCACCGCGGCCTTGAGCAACTGCCCGGCGTGCTGCTCGAGCTTGCCCTCGAAGCGCTCGAAGAGGGTGAAGGCGTCGGCGGTGCCGCCGGCGAAACCCGCCAGCACCTTGCCGTGGTGCAGGCGACGCACCTTGCGCGCGCCCGCCTTGACGATAATGTTGCCCAGCGTGACCTGCCCGTCGCCGCCGAGCGCGACCCGCCCGCCCCGGCGCACCGACAGGATCGTCGTGCCGTGAAACTGTTCCATGTCGTGTTCGAAGAGGATGTTCGTCGGCCCCGGCGGCATGTGCGACGGGGACAGGGGACTAGTTTAGCTGGCGGGACATCCGGCCGCAGCCGGTCAGCCTTTGCGGCGTCGGATCTCGGCCAGTTCGTGAATGCCCATGACGAGCATCAGGGCGTAGACCGCGTGGTTCGGCTCGATGAAGAGCAGGTTCTTGCCGAGCGCCTGCATGTTGACGACTTCGTTGAGGAGCTCGCCGGCGGCCACGAAGTCCATGCGTCGCAGTTCGCGGCAATCCACGGCGACCTCGCCGCGGTCGCGGGCATGCGCCCGCAGCGATTGCAGTTCGGACTGGATGCGGCCCACGAGCTCGCCAGACAGCACGAAGGCCGAAGCCGCCCGCGTCGGGGGACCGCTGCGAGTGGTGGGCGGGTCGTCGGGATCGTCGCGCGTGACCGGCCGCTCGACCTCGCCGAGGAGGATGCCGGCCGGCACCGGCTCCCAGGGCGGCGGGGATACCTCGAAGGTGACGCAATAGTCGATGCTGAGGTCCTCGAACTGCTGCGTCTGGCCGAGGAGCCGCAGGCCATAGAGCGCCAGGGTCCAGCTCTCGACCGACTCGGAGACGCCGCCGGTCTCGATAGCGGCCCGGGCGGCGGTGGCCAGCGCGCCGGCGCCCTTGACGCGCAGGGTCGCGCCGGTTTCGGCGATCGTGTCGAACAGGCGCAGGATCTCGGCGGCGCCGGCGGGATCGACCGCCGTGACGCCCGAGAAGTCGACCACCGGTTCGCGCTGGCGGGCGCTGCGCAACAGGGCGTCGACCGCCTTGGCGCAGCTCGCGTCGAGGACCGCGGGCAGCGTCCTGGCCGCGCCCACGGCGCGCGCCTCGACTGCGTCGGCGTCGTCGGGGGCCAGCTGCTCGTTCCAGACCGGCGGGGAAGTCTCGAAGCGCGCCGCGTAGTCGACGGACACCGCATCGAAGCGCTGCTTGTCGCCGGCGAACTGGCACAGGTCGAGCATGACCAGCCAGACGAGGCGATCGAAGCCCGGCGTGCGACCGGTATCGGCGAGCGTGGGCTCGAGCGAGGCGATCGCGGGACCCGTCTGGTCGTTCGCGTAGAGGATGGCGGCTTCCTCGAGTTCCGGCGGCAGCGCGGAGGCGGCGACATCGATCGCCATCGACTGGCCGCTCGAGCCGTGCTGCGCATCGACCGCGGGTGCTGCGCCCTCACCGGCCTGGGCGCCAGCGGCGGGCCCGGGCTGGGTCAGCATGTGGGTCGAGTTGGCGGCGGCGAGCGCAGGGGCATCGCCGTGGATCATCTCGGACTCGATCTGGTCGATCTTCTGCGCGGTCAGCCGGGCGGCTTCGCGCGGCGACAGTGGCGATCCGCGCAGGCTGGCGGCATCGGCGCGCACGGCACCGGATGCACCGGGCTTGGGCGTATTCTGGCGCTGCCTGCGACTGAAGATGGAGAAGACCACGACGCTACCGACCGGGGGGACCGGGCCAGTCTAGCATGGGGTCCAGGGCCCAAAACCGGGCACGATGACCGCGAATCGGCCGGCATCGGCCTGTCGTCCGAGGATGGACCGATTCGCGTCCGCCGGTCCCGCAATCACCCGATCGGGTGATCCGGCCGGCGATCCTTGCACTCAATCGCCGTAGAGCTTCTGGCGCAGTTCGCGGCGCTGCTGCGCCTCGAGCGAGAGGGTTGCGGTGGGGCGCGCGATCAGGCGGGCGACGCCGATCGGTTCGCCGGTTTCCTCGCAATAGCCGTACTCGCCTTCGTCGATCCGGGCGAGCGACTGCTGGACTTTCTTGAGCAGCTTGCGTTCGCGATCGCGGGTGCGCAGTTCGAGCGCGTGCTCTTCCTCGATGGTGGCGCGGTCGGCCGGATCCGGAACGATCACGGTTTCGCGCAGGTGCTCGGTCGTCTCGTCGGCGTTGCTGAGGATGTCGCGTTCCATCTCCCGAAGGCGTTCGCGGAAGAACTCCAGCTGCGCCTCGTTCATGTACTGCGACTCGGGCATCTTGAGGATGTCCTGCTCGGTCAACAACTTCTTCTCTTTCGTACCTGCCATGTCGGCTCCTTCAGGGGTCGGCATCGATCCTTGGCGGGAAATCCCGCGCTGTTGCGGATCAGGCCAGGCATTGCTCCAGGCCCTGGAGAAACAACTCCCGGGGCAAGTTGCGGCCGATAAACACCATTTTGCTGGAACGGCTCTCGCCCGGCTTCCAGCGCCGACCGAGGTCGGCGCCCATCATGTCGTGGACGCCCTGGAACACCGTCTGGCGATCGGACCCCTTCATGAAGAGCACGCCTTTATACCTCAACATGTCGGGTCCGTAAACTTGGATGAGCCCGGACAGGAAGTCCTCCAGTTTGGCCGGATCGAAGGCCTTCTTCGAGCGGAACACGAAGGAGGTGACCTCGTCCGAGTGGGTGTGTTCTTCGTCGTCGAGGAAGTCCGGATCGATGTCGAGGATCGCGTTGAGGTTGAAGCCCCGGATATCGAGGATCTCGTCGATCGGGGCGTCGCCGAAGTTCATCGTCCGGACCGAGGCCCTCGGATTCATGCGTAGCAGGCGGGCGCGCAACCGCTCGCGCTGCTCCTCGGTGCTGAGGTCCGGCTTGGACATGAGCAGGCGATCCGCGAAGGCCACCTGTTCCTGCGCCTCGCGGTGTTCGTCGAGCTGGCGCTCGCCGTGGACCGAATCGACCACGGTCACCACCGCATCGAGCAGGTAGTTGCTGGCCACGTCGTCGTCGATGAAGAAGGTCTGCGCCACCGGGCTGGGGTCGGCCATCCCGGTGGTCTCGATGACCACCCGGTCGAAGGCGATCTCGCCGGCGTCGCGCCGCTTCCTCAGGTCGCCGAGGATACGGACCAGGTCGCCGCGCACCGTGCAGCAGATGCAGCCGTTGTTGAGCTCGACGATCTGCTCGTCGGGGTTCTGCATGAGCAGCTCGTTGTCGACCCCCTCCTCGCCGAACTCGTTCTCGATCACCGCGATCCGGTGGCCGTGGTCTTCGCGCAGGATGCGATTGAGCAGGGTCGTCTTGCCGCTGCCGAGGAAGCCGGTGAGGATGGTCACCGGCACGTTCTGTGGTTGGCTGCTCATCTCGGAATTCGTCCGTCGATCGAATCGGCCATGATAGATCGGGGCGCCCGGCCGGGTTTCAAGACCCCTGGCGATTCCCGCCCCTGGCCCGGGGATGGGCGGCATCATAGACCGCCGCCAGCCGCTGGAAGTCGAGCGCCGTATAGACCTGGGTCGTGGAGATATCGGCGTGGCCGAGCAGTTCCTGGACCGCGCGCAAGTCGCCGCTCGACTGCAGCAGGTGGGTCGCGAACGAATGGCGCAGCACGTGCGGATGCACCCGCGAGGGAATCCCGCGCGCGATCGCGAGCCGGGCGAGGTTCTGCTGCACGGTGCGCGGCGATATGCGCGCGCCGCGCACGCCCAGGAACAGCGCCCGGGCATCCGCGCGGGGATTGGCCGCAAGGAAGCCCTCGCGCGCCTCGAGCCAGCGCCCGAGCGCATCGCGGGCGGCCCTGCCGACCGGCACGCTGCGCGTGCGCCCTCCCTTGCCCCGCACCACGACCTCGGCTTCCTCGAGCGCGAGCCACGAGTGCGCGCGCTCACCGTCGGGGCCCACGGCGCGGGCATCGAGCCCGCAGAGCTCGGCCAGGCGCAGGCCCGACGAGTACAGCAGCTCGAACATGGCCTTGTCGCGCAGCGAGGTGAAATCGCCGCTGGCCTCGAAATCGACCAGCGCGACCGCCTGGTCGGGCGCCAGCGCCTTGGGCAGCCGCCGCGGGGCGCGCGGGGCGCGCACGCCCGCCACCGGGTTGGCGGCCACGAGTTTCTCCCGGCGCAGCCAGTCGAAGAAGCCTCGCCAGGCGGAGAGCCGGCGCGCGATCGAGCGGGGGCCGAGGCCGCCACGCGCCGAACGGGCGACCCAGCTGCGGACATCATGCTCGCCGATCGACCCGGGCTGGCGCCCGTCGAGGAACTGGGCCAGGGCCGCGAGCTCGGCCCGATAGGCGGCGATGGTGCGCGGCGAGCGGCCACCCTCGGTGCGCAGGCGCTCGAGGAAGCGATCCGCCAGCGGGCCGATCGAGCCGGCTGCAGTCGAGTCGGCGGCGATCGAACCGGCGGCCACGCTAGTCCACCATGCGCGAGAGGGCGGCGCTCGCGATCTCGGCGATCCGCTCCAGGAACTCGGTGCCCATGGCCGCATGGAAGCGGTCGGCGTCCGGGGAGCCCAGCACGATGAGCCCGAAGGCGTCCGGGTCCAGCCCCTTGCGCAGCGGCAGCATCGCGATCGAGCGCGCCGAGCGGCCGCCCTCGGGCAGCCATTCGGCCGCGGCGATGCCCGCATTGGCCCCGCATTGCGGCCGGCTCATGGCGTTCGCGAGCTGGATGATCTCGACCGGCACGGGTCGCGCGACCTCCAGGTCACCATAGGGTTCGCGCAGGCCCCACACGCGCATGGCGAGTTCGGGCACCGAGAACCCGGTACGCAGGCCGTCCAGGATGATGTCGGGCAACTGCGCCGGGTCGCTCGCGAGCAGCAGCTGCCGGGTCCATTTCTGGAGTCGGGCGCCGATGGCATCGTTCTCCTGGCCGAGCCGGACCATCTCGGCAAGGCGCCGCTCGAGGGCGCGATGCCGCTCGCGCATGACCTCGAGCTGGCGCTCCTGCAGCGAGATCGCCCGGCCGCCATGGGGATGCGGCAGGCTCAGCGCCCCGAGGACGTCGGGATGGCGGTTGAAGAAGTCGGGATGCGAGCGGAGGTACTCGCCAATGGCGTTCTCGGTCAGCCCGGTCTCGGCTTTCAGGTTCTCGCTCACAGTTGGATCTCGCCCTCGAAGACGGTTGTGGCGGGGCCGGTCAGGGTGACCGACTCCCCCGCCCAGTGGATTCGCAGCGGCCCGCCCCGTGTATGCACCTCGACCGCGGGCTCGAGCAGGCCGCGCCGGATGCCGGCGACCACGGCGGCGCAGGCGCCGGTTCCGCAGGACAGCGTTTCGCCGACGCCCCGTTCCCAGACGCGCAGGCGGACCCGGTCGCGGTCGACGACCTGCATGAAGCCGACATTGACCCGCTGCGGGAAGCGCGCCGAGCCTTCGAGCCAGGCGCCGAGGCCGGCGACGTCGGCCTGGTCGACGTCGTCGACGATGCACACCGCATGCGGGTTGCCCATCGACAGCGCCGAGAACCAGAACTCGCCCCCGCCGGGCGGCGACTCCAGCCACAGGGCGTCCCCGCCCTCGCGTCGCGACTCGAGGCCCCCGGGATCGAAGGGTACCTGCGCCGGCTCGAAGCGGGGCGGGCCCATGTCGACGGCGACCCGTCCATCGGGCGCGAACGAAAGGCTCAGCACGCCGCCGAGCGTCTCGACGCGCACCGGCTCGCGCGTGGCGAGGCCCTTGTCGTGCACGAAGCGCAGGAAGCAGCGCGCGCCGTTGCCGCAGTGCTCGACCTCGCCGCCATCGGCATTGAAGATCCGGTAGCGAAAGTCGACGTCGGCCCGGCCGGGGCGCTCGACCAGCAGCACCTGGTCGGCGCCCACGCCGAAATGGCGATCGGCGAGATGCCGCCATTGCGCCGGCGAGAGCGTGACGGGCTGCGACGTGCCGTCGATCACGACGAAGTCGTTGCCCGCACCCTGCATCTTGGTGAATCGCAGATTCATCGGCCGATTATCGCCGATCGACCGCGGCCATGGATCGGCCGCAGCGACGCCCGGCCAGCTGCGCCGCCGGCTTCAATGCTCCCGTCGGTACAGGTCGGGCTCGCCCGGCGGCCGGGTCTTGAACCGCTTGTGGCTGAACAGGTACTGCTCGGGCATCTCGAGCACGCGCTCCTCGATGAAGGCATTGACGCGCCGGGTCGCCGCAACGAGATCCGGGCCCGGGTAGTCTTCCCAGGCGGGATAGAAGGTGACGACGTAGCCGTCGGCGGTCATCCGCGTCACGCAGGGGATCACCACGGCATTGGCGATCTTCGCGAGCCGCGCCACCGAGGTCACGGTCGCCGCCGGCACGCCGAAGAACGGCACGAAGACGGCGTCGCGGGGCCCCAGATCCATGTCGGGCAGGAAATAGAACGGGATGCCGTCGCGCAGCACCCGCAGCGCGGGTCGCATCCCTTCGTTGCGCAG
>DAIMFM010000148.1:0-5847 GCA_036724585.1 Burkholderiaceae bacterium
GTGTTGTACTGATGCGCTGACGGCCCCGGTCGCAGGCCATGCGGCCGGGACCATGCGCCGGGCTGCCGGATCATCGGCAGTCCGGCTCCCGGGTCTTCCGGAGCGCTCGCCATGCCTGCCAGCAGCATTGCAGCAAACGACAAGGACGCCGGCGCGGGTGCCGCCGGCCTGCGCGCGGCGATCACCGCTGCCTGCCGCGTGGCCGAGCCCCCACAGGTGGCGATGCTGCTGCCCGAGGCGCGGCTGCCGGCCGATGCGGCCGCGGCCGTCCACGACCTCGCCAGCCGGCTTGCCGCCGGGTTGCGCTCACGCCAGGCCGGCGGGCGCACGGCGCTGGTCCGGGACCTGTTGCAGGAGTTCTCGCTCTCCTCGCAGGAAGGCGTGGCGCTCATGTGCCTCGCCGAAGCCTTGCTGCGCATCCCGGACGCGGAAACCCGCGACGCGCTGATACGCGACAAGATCGGCGCCGGCGACTGGCAGTCCCACATCGGCAGGAGCGGTTCACCGTTCGTCAATGCCGCCGCCTGGGGGCTGATGCTCGGCGGCCGGCTGGTCGCGCAAGGGGGTCTATCTCGCGATGCGGCTGATGGGCGAGCATTTCGTTGCCGGTGAGACGATCGGCGAGGCGATGGCCAACGCCGCGGGCATGGAGGCCAGGGGCTTTCGCCATTCGTACGACATGCTGGGCGAGGCCGCCCTCGATGATGCCGATGCGAGGCGCTACCTGGCGTCCTACGAGGAGGCCATCGATGCGATCGGCAAGGCTTCGGCAGGGCGTGGCATCCATCGTGGCCCCGGCATCTCGATCAAGCTCTCGGCGCTGCATCCGCGCTATGGCCGGTCCCAGCGCGAACGCGTGCAGGCCGAACTCTATCCGCGCCTGTTCGCCCTGGCGCGACTCGCCCGGCACCACGATATCGGGCTCAACATCGACGCCGAGGAGGCACATCGCCTCGAGCTTTCCCTGGACCTGCTCGAGCGGCTCTGCCACGAACCCTCGCTCGCCGGCTGGCATGGCATCGGTTTCGTGGTCCAGGCCTACCAGAAGCGCTGCCCGGCGGTCGTCGACTGGCTCGCCGACCTCGCGCGCCGCAGCGGCCACCGCCTGATGATCCGGCTGGTCAAGGGCGCCTACTGGGATTCGGAGATCAAGCAGGCCCAGGTCGCCGGGCTCGACTATCCCGTCTACACCCGCAAGGCGCATACGGACGTCTCGTACATCGCCTGCGCCCGTCGCCTGCTGGCTGCCCCCGAGGCGGTCTTCCCGCAGTTCGCGACGCACAATGCGCATACGCTCGCCGCGATCCACCAGCTTGCCGGCCCGGATTTCCGCGAGGGTCGCTACGAGTACCAGTGCCTGCACGGCATGGGCGAGCCCCTGTACGCGCAGGTCGTCGACGCCACCGCCGACGGGGGCCTCGGCCGCCCCTGTCGTATCTATGCGCCGGTCGGGACGCACGAGACCCTCCTTCCCTACCTGGTGCGCAGGCTGCTCGAGAACGGCGCCAATACCTCGTTCGTCCAGCGCGTGGCGGATCCCGACCAGTCGATCGAATCGCTCGTGGCGGACCCCGTGGCGGGCATCGAGGCGGCCGCAGCCGCCGAAGGCGGGATCGGCCTGCCCCACCCTCGCATTCCCCTGCCGCGGAACCTGTACCCGGATCGACTCAATTCGCTCGGCCTGGACCTGGATGACGAACGCTGCCTCGCATCGATACGGAACGCCCTCGTGCAGGCCGACCGGCACTGGACGGCGGGGCCGATGCTCGCGGGCGGGGCCTCTGGTGACACGTCCCCGCCGTTCGCTCCAGCCGCGCCCGCGCCCGCGCCCGCGACTGCGCCCGTGCCGGGCCCAGGCGTCGGGATGCCCGTCCGCAATCCGGCTTGCCCCGGGCAGGTCGTCGGCGAGGTGCGCGAGGCCAGCGAAGAGGACATCGAGCACGCCCTGCAGGCCGCCGTCGCCGCACTCCCGGGATGGCAGGCGCGAGCGGCGGGCGAACGGGCGGACATCCTGCTGCGGGCCGCCGACATGCTGGAGCGGCGCATGCAGTCGCTGCTCGGCCTGCTCGTGCGCGAAGCGGGAAAGACACTTCCCAACGCCGTCGCCGAAGTGCGCGAGGCGGTCGATTTCCTGCGCTACTATGCCGCCGGCGCGCGCGTCGGCCTCACCGATGCCGACTGCCGTGCCCGGGGACCGGTCGCCTGCATCAGTCCCTGGAACTTTCCGCTGGCCATCTTCACCGGCCAGGTGGCGGCAGCCCTGGCGGCGGGCAACACGGTGCTCGCCAAGCCGGCCGAACAGACCCCCCTGGTCGCCGCCCAGGCGGTGGGCATCCTGCAGGCGGCCGGCCTGCCAGCCGGCGTGCTGCAGTTGCTGCCGGGTGCGGGCGAACGCGTGGGCGCCGCCCTCGTTGCCGACACCAGGATCCAGGCAGTGCTGTTCACTGGCTCGACCCAGGTCGCCCGGGTCCTGCAGGGCGTGCTCGCGGCTCGCCTCGATGCCCGCGGCCGCCCCGTGCCGCTGGTGGCGGAAACCGGCGGCCAGAACGCCATGATCGTCGACTCCTCGGCACTGCTCGAGCAGGTGATCGGTGACGTCATCGCCTCGGCATTCGACAGCGCCGGCCAGCGCTGCTCGGCCTTGCGGGTGCTGTGCCTGCAGCACGAGATCGCCGGGCCCGCGATCGCGTTGCTCGAGGGCGCGATGCGCGAACGCACGCTGGGCGATCCGGTGCACCTGCGGGTCGATATCGGGCCTGTCATCGATGACGACGCACGACGGGGGCTCGAGCAGTACATCGCCACCGTGCGCGGCCGTGGCCACCGGGTGTTCCAGGCGGGCCGGCCGGATCGCCAGGACGCCCCGGCCGGTGGGGACGACACCCAGGACGGCTTCTTCGTACCGCCGACGCTGGTCGAGATCGAGCGGATCGAGGAGCTCGAAGGAGAAGTGTTCGGCCCCGTGCTCCATGTGTTGCGCTATTCACGTGACGAGCTGGATGCCCTGCTCGAACGGATCGATGCGACGGGCTATGGGCTCACCCTGGGGCTGCACTCGCGCATCGAGGAGACGATCGGGAGGGTGGTGGCGCGCGCCCGCGTGGGCAATGTCTACGTCAACCGGAACATGGTGGGCGCCGTCGTCGGCGTCCAGCCCTTCGGCGGCGAAGGCCTGTCGGGAACGGGCCCGAAGGCCGGCGGGCCGCTCTACCTGCGACGCCTGCTCGCGCGTCCGCCCGGCGGCGCATCGACTCCGGGTGCCGACGCCACCCGTCCCCCCGGGGGCATGCTGGCCATCCTTGCGCGCTGGAGCGCGGGGCAGGACCTGCCGGACGCGGGCGCGTGTTGCGAGCGCTTCGCCATGCACGCGCCCGCGCATGCCGACTGGCTGCTGGACGGACCTACCGGTGAACGCAATACCTGGCGCCTGGTCCCGCGACCGGAGGTGCTGTGCCTCGCCGAAGGCGACGCGGACATGCTCTGCCAGCTGGCCGCCGTGCTCGCCGTGGGCTCGCGCCCGGCCTGGCCGGACACGCCCGCTGCCCGCAAGCTGGCGTCACGCCTGCCCCCGGAACTGGCCGCGGCCATCCGGTGGCTCGCCGACTGGCGACGCGAAGGCGATTTCACCGCCGTGCTCCATCATGGCAGCCGCGACGGGCTGCTGGCCACGGGCATGCAGCTCGCCCGGCGCGACGGACCCATCGTCGACCTGCAAGGCCTGCGACCGGGCGAGCGCGACGTTGCCCTCGAGCGACTCTTCGTGGAACGCAGCGTCAGCGTGAATACCGCCGCGGCGGGCGGCAACGCGAGCCTGATGAGCATCGGCTGAGCATCGCTCGGGCGGCCGGCGGGAAGTGGCAGGGGGAAGCGGCCGGCGCCGAAGCGCCCGCCTACGCCTCGCCCCCGGCCTGCGCGGCGAAGCCGCCCCGCCTGCGGCTCTGCAGCCACCATTCCTGGCCGAGGGTCAGGACGACGGTCAGGCTCATGAAGACCACGGCGGCCCAGAAGATGCCGGCGTACTGCCCCTGGTCGAGGAGCCAGCCGAACAGGACGGGCCCCGCCGTACCGCCGATGTTGAAGCCCGTCATCACGATGCCGAAGGTCTTGCCTTCCGCCCCGGCTGGCGCGGCCGCCTTCACGAGCATGTCCCGCGACGGGGCGATGACGCCGGTGAGGAAGCCGGCCAGGCCGAGGAGGCCGACGAGCAGGGTACCCCCGAGCGGCGTCGTCGCGACGATCGCGATCACCACCGCGGCCGCGGCGAACGCGCCGCCTGCGACGAAGCCGTGGTGCCGCGTCCGGTCGGCGAGCAGGCCTCCGGCCAGCACGCCGAACGCGCTTGCGAACAGGAAGGCCGTCAGCGCCGTGTTCGCCCAGTACAGGGGCACGTCGAAGCCCTGCACGAGCGCGCTCACCGAGAACTTGTCGATGGCGCCGACACTGAGGCTCAGCAGGACGAACAGGAGCGTGAGGAGCATGATCATCGGCGAAAACGCCAGGGTCCACGACGCATCCGCGCCCTTCCCGCCGGCCTTCCTTCCGGCGGCGACCGGCGCGCCGGCGACAGCGGGCCCCAGGCTGCCCTCGCGGGACGAGGCGGGTAGCCTCAGCACCAGCATCGCCAGCCCACCGACCAGGGCGGCGACCAGGAGCGCGGCTTCGATGCTGGCCATGGCCGCGACCGCCAGGAGCAGGGCCGGCGCGATCGCACCGCCGAGGTAGCCCGCGAAGGTATGGATCGAGAATGCCCGACCCATCCGCTCGGACGGGATGCCCATGGAGAGCAGCGCATAGTCGGCGACGAAGCCCACGCCGAGCCTGTCCGGCAGCAAGGGCAGCAGCGCCGGGATCACCATGATATGGAAGTGGCTCACCAGGTGGGCGGCGGACACTTGGGGCAGCAGACCGATGGTTCGACGTGACACGGAAGGACCTGCCGTTCCCGGCAATTGACGCGCGACACGCCATCGTACCCGTTCGACGGCGGCAGGGCCTGGTCGCGATCAGGCGAGCATCAGGCGGCCATCAGGCCGATCACGACCGCATTGGCCAGGTCGATGACGAAGCCGCATACCAGGGGCACCACGATGAAGGCGCGCCGGGCGGCGCCGTACTCCTGGGTGACGGCGGTCATGTTGGCGATGGCCGTGGCGGTCGAGCCGAGCGCGATGCCGCTGAATCCCGAGCAGATGACGACCGCCTCGTAGTCGCGCCCCATCGCCCGGAACACCACCAGCACGACGAAGGCGGCGACCAGCAAGACCTGTACGGTCATCACGGTCGCAATGAAGACCAGCACCGGCTCGAGCACCCAGAACTTGAGGCCCATCAGCGCCATGGTGAGGAACAGGCCGAGGGCGATGTCGGAGATCAGTGCCAGGCCCGGCTGCATGCTGGGCAGGTTCCAGAGCCGGCCCTTCCCGTCCCGCACGAAGGTGTCCGCCGCCGCCCGCAAGACGATGCCGGCGAGGAGGCAGCCCACGAAGGCGGGCAGGTTGAGCGGCGTCAGCGCGAGCAGGCTGCTGATGCCCTGCCCCAGCATCAGGGTGAAGTTGAGCCAGAGCACGGCGAGCAGGACACCGTGATAGTCGAGCCGGGTCTGCGGTTCCTCGCGATGCAGGGCGCCGATCTCGAGGGCAGTATCCTCGGAGGGCTCGACCCGGAACCGGCGCATGAGCATGCCGGCGATCGGGCCGCCGATCGAGCAGGCCGCGACCATGCCGATCATGTTCGCCGACAGGCCCAGTTCGCCCGCGCCCGGTATGCCGAGGGTCTCGGTGAAATGAGGCGTCCACGCCACGGTGGTGCCGACGCCACCCGAGAGCGAGATCGAGCCGACCATCAGGC
>DAIMFM010000148.1:5857-6999 GCA_036724585.1 Burkholderiaceae bacterium
GCGTCAGCACCAGCAAGGGGCGACCGCCCGATGCCAGAGTGCGGACATCGGTGTTCAGGCCGATCGTCCCGAAGAAATAGAGCAGCAGCAGATCACGGGCGGCGAGCTCGAAGGAGACCTCCATGTCCATGCCGTAGAAGAGCGCGGTGACGACCGCAGCGCAGAGCACGCCCCCGACGAGCGCCTCCGGAATGCTGTTGCGGCGCAGGATCTCCAGGCGTTCCACGACGTGCTTGCCGATGAACAGGCAGAGCAGGGCCAGGGTAAAGCTCGGGAAAGTGTCGATCTCGAAATGCGCCATACGCCCGGACGGGATCACCCGACAGGCGCCAAGCTTACCCCACCGTCCACGGCGCCGCGCTGGCGGTCCCGGAGCGGTCGAGCCCTCAGTGAAGCGGGTGGTCCTCGGGCAGCGAGGAGTTCTTGAGAATGCTGAACTTGCCGTCCGATTCGAGCAGGGCGAACTTCATGTCGGCGAGGTTGCAGTCCGCCTCGCGCAGGGCCTGGTAGAGATCCTCCTCCGAGACATGCTGGGCCTTCAGTCGCTCGGTCAGGATGCGACCATGACGCCCCACGATGACGGCGTCTCCCTCCACCAGCCGGCGAAAGGCGTCGCTTCGGATGCTCAGCCGGTTGGTCAGCGAATTGATGGCGAAAAGGGTGACGACGACGAGCACCCCGCCCAGGAGCGACTCGTCGCCCCCCGACAACGCGTTGGATACCCCTTCGCTGACCAGCACCACCATGAGCAGGTCGAAGGGCGTGAACTGGCCGATGGTCCGCTTGCCCGAGAAGCGGACCATGGCCAGCACGAACACATAGACGAACAGCGCCCGCACGACCAGTTCCCACCATGGCACGGCGAGCTCGAACATGGCGGCAATCTCAGGCGCTCGCCGTCAGCTCCTCGAGCAACTCGGCCTTGCGCGCCTCGAGCTCATCGCGCATGGCGACGAGATCGAGCTTCTTCACGGAGCGCGCCTTGGCGAAGATCTCGTTGCGCTCCTCCTTGACGTGGTGGTCGATGTACTCGCCGAGGACCTTGACTTTCGCGTCGCGCATTTCCTCGGGATCCTCCATGGATTCGATCTGGGCGATCAGGTCCTTCGCGGTCTGGTGCTCGACCTCGGCCTCGTCCAGGA
>DAIMFM010000148.1:7009-7622 GCA_036724585.1 Burkholderiaceae bacterium
CGGTCTCGCGCAGCGCGGCGCGCAACGCGGGATAGAAGATCTCCTCCTCGATCTGGGCGTGTACCGTCAGCTGCAGGCAGATCTCCTTGGCGAGATCGATCTTGCGCGTGCGGGCGTCGCGCGCCTTCGAGGAAGTGAGCTCCTCGTACTCCTTGAACATCTTCTTGACCGCTCGGTGGTCCGCGTCCAGCAGGGCGCAGGCATCCTTGGGTGTATTGGGCATCGTCCGATCTCCAGCGGGTTTTCGGGCCGACAGCGGTCTGCTTCGGCTACGGGACCGGTAGCATTCCGCATGCCCGGAAGACCCAGTCTGCGTCAGCGGAGCAGCGCGTGATAGTGCGGGATGCGATGCAGCGCGTATTCGGCGGCCGCCTTGCGCACTTCGTTGCGGTCTCCCTCGAACACCCGCGTCTCGCTGAACGACAGCGGCTCGCCCTCCTGCCGGAAGACCCAGGCGAAACACTGCGTCCCGGCCGCGATGTCCGGATCGGTATCGTCCGCGACCCCGGTGTTCGAGATCGCGAGGTCGGCGTCGCTATGGCGCAATGCGCCGTGGGCCATCGCGAGCGCCACGGGCTCGCCGCAGCAGGTGTCGACGCCGCCGGCGCCGTAC
>DAIMFM010000149.1:0-7569 GCA_036724585.1 Burkholderiaceae bacterium
CAGCCTCGCCGGCGCCGAGGGCGCCGAGATCCGGCTGGACGAGACCGAGAACGACGGCGACGACACGGCCGTCGACGGCCTGCTGGCCAACGTGACCGTCGCCGCGACGGAGCTGTTCGCCGACAACTCGGTGTTCGGCTCGGACGGCGAGGCGGCGGCGACCGCCACCGTCTATGGCCTTGTCCTGAATGGCGGCGACGGGGTCGATTCCGGCCTCGACGATACCGAGTCGGGCGAGAACGTCCTGCTGTACACCGACGGGGGCGCCATCGTGGGCCGCACCGCGGTTGGCGACGAGGAGGTGTTCCGCATCAGCGTCGATTCGGCGTCCGGCGACGTGACCGTGACCCAGAGCCGCGCCATCGTGAACGACGATCCGAACGACCCGGACGAGGCAAACGGCCCCGAGTCGATGTCCGGCGGTCTAGTCGAGCTTCAGGTCACCGTGACCGACGGCGACGGCGACACCGACACCGACTCGATCGAGCTGGGCTCGCTGATCAAGTTCGAGGACGACGGGCCGACGGTCGACGTCACCCTCGAGGACGGCGCCGAGATCCGCATCGACGAGTCCGTCGGCTACGACTTCGACGGCGACACGAATGCCCATGACGAGGCGTTCTCGGTCGTCGATACCGACGACATCGGCTATGCCCTGGTGCCGATCGCCTCGCTGCTCGCGTCCAGCTCTACCATCGGCTCTGATGTGACGGGCTCGACGGCCACTGCCCTGGCGATTTCCGCCGACGGGGTGGATTCCGGCCTCGTCGACACGGAGACCAAGCACCACGTCTTCCTGTTCAACGAGGGCGGGGTGATCGTCGGCCGCGAGGGCACCGACCCCATCGACGCGGCGACCGGCGACATCGTCATCACCGTCGCCACCGACGGCACCAACATCGAGGTGCATCAGTATCGCGCCGTGGTCCACGGCGACACGACCGATCCCGACGAGGCCGACACCCCGGCGACCTTCGCCGACGGCGTGCTGAACCTCGAGGTCACCGCGACCGACGGCGACACCGACACCGGCACCATCGATCTCGGCAAGCTCATCAAGATCGAGGACGACGGGCCGAAGGCGACTCTCATCGAGGCGACCCAGGGCGGCGAGCTGCGGCTCGACGAATCGGTGGGCACGGACGGCGGCGATTTGGACGCCGCCGACGAAGAGCTCCCCGGCGCGCACCCCGATGCCATCGGCTTCGCCACCGCGGCGGCGGGGACGCTGTTCGTGGAGTCGGTCGATTACGGCAAGGACGGCCCGGGCAGCAAGCTCTACGACCTGGTCCTGAACGGCGGCGACGGTGTCGAGTCCGGCATCGTCGACACTAAATCGGGCGATCCGGTCCAGCTCTTCCTTGAGGGCGGCGCCATCGTCGGCAAGGCCGCCGGCGAGACGGTGTTCACCATCGAGATCGATGCCGATACCGGCCAGGTGACGGTCAACCAGTTCCGCGCAGTCTTCCATGTCGACGACGCGAACGACAACGACCAGAGCTCAAGCCCCGAATCTATCGCGGCCGGTCTGGTTGGCGTGAAGCTCACCGTGACCGATGGCGACGGCGACCTGGCCGCCTCGGCCACCATCGATATCGGCCCCAAGATCAAATTCGAGGATGACGGACCCAAGGTCGAGCTCGCCCTGAAAGAGGGCGCCGAGATCCGCCTGGACGAGACCGCCGACGACGGCGACGAGAACGGGAGCGGGCTGCTGGCGCAGGTCACGGTCGCGGGCAGCGCGCTGTTCAACGCCACTGTCGATGCGGGCTCGGATGGCGAGTCCGGCCGCGGCTATGTCCTGAACCTCAACGGCGCCGACGGTGTTGACTCCGGCCTCAACGACACGCTCTCGGGCGAGGACGTGCTGCTCTACGAGGTGGGCGGTGAGATCGTCGGCCGTGCCGGCGGGGTCGGTGGCGAGGAGGTATTCCGCATCTCCATCGACCAGACCACCGGCGACGTCACGGTGACCCAGAGCCGGGCGGTGGTGCACGACGACCCGACCGACCCGGACGAGGCGGACACGCCGAAATCCATCAACTTGAACCTAGTCGAAGTCTCGCTGGCCGCCATCGACGGCGACGGTGACGCGGGCGGGCAGACCGTCGATCTCGGCCCGGTCATCAAGTTCGAGGATGATGGGCCGGTCTTCGACCCTGCCGACGCCGATCTCGGCAGTGTCAGCGAGGCGGCGGCGCTGCCCGATGACTTCACCGGCAGCATCGGCGTCGATTTCGGCTCTGACGATTTCGGCGATGTCAGCAGCATCACCGGCCCAGCCGGGCTGACGTCGGGCGACGAGGCTATCACCTACAGCTTTGACGCTGCGACCAATACCCTGACCGGCTCGGCTGGCGGAAACCCGGTCTTCACCGTCTCCATCGGATCGGACGGTCAGTACACCTTTACGCTGCACCGCCCGATCGATCATGCCGAGAACGAGGACAGCAAGGCGCTGCAGTTCCACTTCGAGGTGACCGACGGCGACGGCGACCCGGTCGAAGGCTCGTTCACGGTCAACGTGATCGACGACAAGGCTGAGGCGAGCGACGACACGACCGACACCACCGGCTCGATCGACTCGATCAACCTGGTGATCGTGTTCGACCGCTCCGGTTCGATGGACGAGGATCCGAATGTCGAGGGCTTCTCCACCCGCATCGACTTGGCGCGGGCGGCGATCGCCTCTCTGATGTCCGCCTACGACTCGTTTGCCGAGGTCAATATCCTGATCGTCGACTTTGCCGGAAGCGCCGAGAACTCCGGCTGGCTGAGCGGTCCGGACGCGCTTGTCCAGGCCAATGCCTATCTGGCTGCGCTTCAGGTCGACGGCGACACCAACTACGCCGCCGCGCTGACCGAGACGCAGACGGCCTACCAGACGGGGACGCCAGTTGCGGATAAGAGCGTCGTCTACTTCCTGTCCGACGGCAATCCTAACGAGGGGTCCGTCAACCAGGCTGCCTGGGAGAACTTCCTCCTGCAGAACCCGGGCAGCGCAGCGGACGACATCACGGCCTTCGCCGTTGGCATCGGCAACGGCGTGAATGCCTCGGCGCTCGAGCCGATCGCCTTCCCGAACGGCAACCCGGCCAATCCGGTCGTCCTCATCGACGAGAGCCAGATCTTCAATACCCTGCTGCTCACGGTCACAGGCGCGGCGTCGGGCAACGTGCTCACCGATGGCATCGCGGACGATTTCGGTGCCGATGGGGAAGGTGCGCCCAAGATCATCTCGATCGAGATCGACGGCGACACCTACGAATACGACGGCGTCAACGTCACCAAGAACGGCGGCGCCCCGACGGCCGGCCCGACCCTGATGATCGCGACGGTCCTCGGCGGCGTGCTCGCCTTCAACTTCGCCACCGGCGCCTATGCCTACGAGGCGGGAGAGGGTGACGTCGGCATCGAGACGCTCGAGTACACGATCCGCGACGGCGATGGCGACACCTCGACGGCCACGCTGACCATCAATGTCCTCGGCACGTCGATCGATAAGCCGAACCTGAGGATCGGAAAGGACGGCAACGACGAGCTGGTCGCCAATGCCGATGCGCTGGCCGAGATCATGAGCGGCGGCGACGGCGACGACCGACTCATCGCCAACGGCACAGACGACCTGCTGATCGGCGGTGCCGGGGCGGACGAGCTGTTCGGTGGCGGCGGCCGCGACGTGCTGATTGGCGGTACCCAGCGGGAGCTGTCGGACGGGACGTCGCCGGGGACGGCCGCGGATGGCAACGACTATCTCGACGGCGGTGCGGGAGACGACTTCCTGTATGGCAAGGAAGGCGCCGACCAGCTGTTTGGCGGCACCGGCGCGGATACGCTGTTCGGCGGGGCGGGAGACGACTATCTGGATGGCGGCGAGGACCTCGACGTCGATCACCTGATCGGCGGCTCGCGCAACGACACGATCGTGGTGCGGACCAACGATGTGGCCCGGGGCGACTTCGACAATCAGTCCGGGACGGACAAGTTCATCCTCCTGGACAACCTCAACTTCGGATCCATCGACGGCGAGTCCTCCGGCGACTTCAACATCGGATCTCAGTCGGGCAACATCCTGGCGTTCGACGGCGACCTGGATGTCGGCGCGGTGATCGGCAAGATCTCCGGCATCGAGACGCTCTCGATGCGCGAAGCCGACGGCGACTTCATGCTCAAGACCGGTCCGGTCAGCCACTTCTCCGACCAGACCGACACGTTGACGTTGAGCGCGAGCGACGTGATCGACCTGGGTGGAGGCACTTTCGACCCCACCGGTAGTGAATTTGGACTAGCCGATGCTGTCCGGATCGACGGAGATGGGGATGGGGCTGGTCCAGGTGTCGACGACGATCTGAACCTGTCCGGTGGCGGGTGGAGCCAGATCACGCCCGGCAATGCTCCCGCCGGATACAATGTCTGGGTGCATGACGGGGGAGCCGCAGACGGCATCCAGGAAGACGCCTACGTTCTGGTTCAGACCTCGGTGACGGTTAACGCCAGCTAGGAATATTCGCATGCTCCTGGCCGAGGCCATCTTCACGGCGGCCTCGGTCAGGAGTACTATCCAGACCAAGACCCGGCGAAAAATCACGGCCGGGTAACAAAATAATAAAGCGCCGCTCCTAAAATTCCGGCGCCCGCGCATTTGGGGAAAGTGGTCCAAGGTTTCGTCTGGGGAGGACGATGAGTCGGCTCGCGTCCGCGAAGAGCAATCTTCTCGCTACGGGGACCCGCCGCCCCTGGCCGGTTCTCGTCCTGCGCGTGTCTGGTCCGCATAACGGACCAGATTGCCTGAGCGGACTTTCACCGGAGGACATCCGCGAGATCTCCTGCGACCGGCCGGACCGGCTGGGAGAGCTGGCCCGCATCGAGCGGCCGATCGCCGCCCTGGTCCATTACGGCCGCCGCATCACCAATGCCGGGCACCAGGCCACGCTGGCGCTCGCCGAGGCCGCGCCGCGGCTGCGCGTCCTCGCCCTGGTGGAGGGAGAGGCGGCCGCGTCGCTGATGCTCGCGGAGCTGATCCGCAAAGGGCTGATCCACGACTTCCATACCCTGCCGCTCGACCGCGATCGGCTGTTGGGCGGTCTCGGCCACATCGCCGGGCTCGTCGCCCTGGAGACCCAGGTCGAACAGGCGGATCACGGCGCCTCCCTCCCGGCGGCGGGCGAGGTGCATATCGTGGGCTCGAGCCAGCCGATCGTGCGGATCTTCAGCCTGATCCGGAAGTTCGCCGAGGTCGACGCGCCCGTCCTGGTGACCGGGGAGACCGGCACGGGCAAGGAGCTGGCGGCCAAGGCGATCCACGACCGCTCCGCCTTCGCCAAGGGGCCCTTCGTCTCGATCAACTGCGCCGGGCTGCCGGCCTCGATCATCGAATCCGAGCTGTTCGGCTACGAGCGCGGCGCCTTCACCGGCGCGGTGAAGCAGAAGATCGGACGCATCGAGGCGGCGCGCGGCGGCACGCTGTTCCTGGACGAGATCGGCGACCTGCCGCTGGAGATCCAGGGTCATCTGCTGCGCTTCCTGCAGGAGAAGACGATCGAGCGGCTCGGCTCCACCAGCACGATCACCGTCGACTGCCGGGTGATCGCGGCGACCAACGTCAATCTGGAGCAGGCGGTGAAGGCCGGACGCTTCCGCGAGGACCTGTTCTACCGCCTCAACGTGCTGACGCTCGAGATGCCGCCGCTGCGCGAGCGGGGCGAGGACGTCATGCTGCTCGCCACCTATTTCCTCCGGAAGTTCTCGAGCGAGCTCAAGATCCCGAAGCTCGGCTTCCACGACAGCGCCATCGAGAAGCTGCTGCGCTATCGCTGGCCCGGCAACGTGCGCGAGATGATCTCGACCATCCGCCGCGCCGTCGTCATGGCCGAAGGCCGCTGCCTCAAGGCCTCCGACCTGTCCTTCGCCGAGTCGGACGACGAAGAGCGCGTGTCGCTTCCCGACCTGGCGACCGCGCGCCAGCAGCTCGAGGAGCGGCTGATGCGCGAGGCGCTCCGCATGAACACCAGCAACGTCAAGCGCGCGGCGCAGGAGCTCGGTGTTTCCCGCGTCACCTTCTACCGGATGATGGAGAAATACGCGATCCGGCTGCCCGGCGGGGGCGGGCTGGAGCGGCGGGTCGGGCTTGCCGCGCCGCGGCGCGAGGCCTATCGCGCCAAGGGCGCCGGCGACGCCGAGGGCTGACGCGCCGCCGATCCGATTCGACTGCGACTCCATAACGAGCGCGACGGGCTGCTGCCTTCCTGGTGGAGAGGGAGCGACAAGGGCAGAAGCCGCAGCCGCGCCAAGACGGGCTTATCGTCCTGAACCAAGTCCTGCGTCACGCCCCCGGTCTCGTCGAGGCGTCCCGCGCGATCGAAGTGGAGATCGTGCCGGCCCGCGAATGCCGGACCCTGGCCGGCCAGTGGCGGATGCTGGAGCCGCGGGCCGACGGATCGTTCTATCTGACATGGCTGTGGATCGGCAGCTGGCTCGCCGAGCTGCCGGCCGAGATCGAGCCGCTCTGCCTGCGCGCGCGATGCGGCGGCGAGACGGTGGGCCTCGCCTTGCTGACGCCGCGGCCGGCGCGCCGCCACGGCATCATCGCCTCGCGCGAGCTCTATCTGCATGCGACCGGCGACGCCCGCTTCGACCAGTTGACGATCGAGTACAACGACTTCCTGGTCGACCGGCGCCTGGCGGAGCCGGTGCGTCGCGCGATGATGGCCGCGCTCGCCGAGCGCAGCGGTCTCTGGGACGAGCTCCTGCTCGACGGCATCGTCCCCGCGCTCGGCCGGCATGCGGCCGCGCTCGACGGCCGGCTCCTGCTGCGCTACCGCAGCCGCTATCCCTATTTCGACTTCGCCGCGACCGGCGGCGCGGACTGCATCGAGGGATTGGGGCGCAACACGCGGCACCAGATCCGGCGCACCCAGCGCCTCTGCGGCGATCCGAAGCTCGAGATCGCGACGAACGGCGTGGCGGCCGCGGTGTTCTTCGACGGGCTCACCCAGCAGCACACGGCGCTCTGGGAATCGCGCGGCAAGCCGGGGGCGTTCTCGAACGAGTTCCTGCTGGCCTTCCACCGCCGCCTGATCGCGCACGGCGTACCCCGCGGCCTGGTCCAGCTGCTGCGCAGCCGGGCCGGCGACGGCGGCATCATGGGCCATCTCTACAACTTCGTGCATCGCGGCCGCGTCTGTTCCTATCAGAGCGGCTTCGCCCGCTACGCCGACAAGCGGGTCAAGCCCGGCCTGCTCAGCCATTATCTCGCGATGGAGATGAACCGGCGCGCCGGCCAGCGCTGCTACGACTTCATGGCGGTCGACATGCGCTACAAGCGCAGCCTCTCGAACCGCGAGGCCGAGATGATCTGGGTGACCGTTCAGCGGCCGGCCCTGCGCTTCACCATCGAGCACGGCGTCCGCCTCGCCAAGCGGCAGGTCGCGCGCGGCTGCGAGCGCGCCCTGCGCCTCGCCGGCGTGCAAAGACCCTCACCCTCCCGTCGCTCCTGAGTTTATCGAAGGCGCGACGGGCCCCTCCCTCTCCCGCAGCGCGGGAGAGGGAGGTTAGAACTCGCGCTGCGCC
>DAIMFM010000150.1:0-7469 GCA_036724585.1 Burkholderiaceae bacterium
GGCGCTGGGTTCGCTGGTCCGCGATGTCCACGAAGGCAGGGGCGAGACCTTCCACCTGGGGACGTCGATCGCCTCGATCGACGCGACGTCGGTGACCCTCGACGATGGTTCGACGATCGCCACCGATCTCGTCGTCCTGGGCGTGGGGGTGCGGCCGCGCGGCGGCCTGGCCGAAGCCGCCGGCCTCGTCGTCGACCAGGGTGTCGTCGTGGACGAATTCCTCGAGACCTCGTCACCGGGCATCTTCGCCGCCGGCGACATCGCGCGCTGGCCCGGCGGGATCGGGGGAGAGCGGGTCCGGGTGGAACACTGGGTGCTGGCGCAGCGACAGGGCCAGGTCGCGGCCGCGAACATGCTGGGCGCGATGCGGCCGTTTCGCGACGTGCCCTTCTTCTGGAGCGCGCATCATGACCTCACGATCCGCCATGTCGGCTATCCGCAAGCCTGGGACGAGGTGCGCATCGATGGCGACATCGCGGGGCGCGACTGCATGCTCAGCTATCGCAAGGACGGCAGGACCGTTGCGGTCGCCACCGTCGGGCGCGACCGGCAGGCGCTCGAGCAGGCCCTGGCGCTGGCGCCACCGCACTGAGAACCCGTGCACGAACGAAGCCCACGCGCCAGGCGGCGACCGCAGTGCGCCGGTTGCGTTCAGGCGGGGCCCTCCAGTCGCCCGCCCCAGTCCTCGACCCTGCCGGTCGCGAGCCGCCGCTCGATGAGCGCGCGCCAGGACGGCACCAGCGGCAGTGCGAGCGCCTCGCGCAGGGCTTCCGGCCCCGGGGGCGTGCCGTAGAGCAGCGCCATGAGCCGCAGCAGGGACCACGCCGGATGCGGTCGGGCAAGCAGGACGATGTCGTCGCCGGCGGCGACGGCGCCGGGCTCGAGCACCCGCATGTACCAGCCGGCGCGGCGGGTCTCCTGGTCCCGCCGGGCCATGTCGGGCACCTCGAAGCGCTCGTTGAGCTTCCAGCTGGGCTGGCGCGCCTGCGAGATCTCCAGCACGCAGGTGCCGATGCGCAGGCGGTCCGCCAGGCACAGGCCACCCTCCGTGATGCCGACCGTGCCCAGGTTCTCCCCGAAGGCACCGGCGGCAGCCAGCACGGGCAGCTCGCCGAGTTCACGGATCCAGTCGCGATAGTGCTCGAAGGCGTAGGCATGCACCGCCTTGTCGGGGCCGCCATGGAAGCGCGTGTCGCCCTGCTCGTCGCCCTCGAGCCCGAGGCGGCCGACGGCGACGCGACCGTCGCGCGGCGTCTTGGCGATCGCGCTCTTGCGGCCACGGGCGAACTCGACCGCCCGGCCGGTGAGCACCACGCGCACCGTCCCCAGCCTGGTTTCCGATGTCATGCGCGGGCGGTTCCGGGCTCAGGCGGTTTCCGACACGAACACCCCGGCACGCCGGGCAAGGGCGATGCTGAGCAGGCGCGCATGCAGAAGGTGCTCCCCATGCTCGCGCCGGCTGCCGACGACCAGTGCGATCGCCTCGAAATCCTGTGACTGGATGCGCACACGCGTATTGTCCGCTACCGCCGCGGTGGTGACGAGCCCGATGCCCGACAGGGAGAGGTCGCGCAGCCGCACCGAGAGCGTCGCGCCGCCGTCGAGGCGCTGCATGATCGCCAGGTTGGCGCGCGGCCGGCGGCTCGCGCCCCGGCGGCCGGCGAGCTCCTGCATGAAGTTGCCTGTCGCCGGCGGCTTCGCCAGCGGCGCCCCGCAACGCGCGCAGCGGGTGTCGGGCCTGATCGTCGGCGGCACCGCCGCCTGGCACCAGTGGCAGTGCTCGTCATCGTCTTCCGCCGTCGTCCACGCCGCATCCGCGCCTTGCGCGCCCCTCGCGTCACCGTCGCGATGTCCGGCGTCGTGCACCCGGTCGTGCGCCGCCCCGGACCGTGGACCGCGGCGGGCCCGGTGCAACGACTGGCCGAGCTCGCGATCGTAGGCGGCCCGTCGCTCCGGATCGCCGAGCACGGCATAGGCTTCGTTGACCAGGATCGCCAGGTCGTGGTCGCCGCCCAGGTCCGGATGCATCCGGAGCTTGCTCATCAGGGTGCGATAGCTCGCCTTGATGACCTCGGCCGGCGCCTCGGGCTGGACATGCAGGATCCGGTAGTAGTTGCGGCGGTTCTTCTTCATGGGTCTGCCTGCGCGGCGAATGTCGGGCGCCCCATCCTGACAGCGCGCGCCCGGGGTCGCCGGCCGTCGGCGACGATCGGTCGGCCGGTGGCGACGACTGCGATTTGACGAACGATGCGTCGCCTGCGGATACTCGCGGCAGTGGCCGACACCGGCTGGTGGAGAAACCTCGATGCCCTGTTCCTGGCGGCCGATCGCCGCCTGCCTGCTGGTGTTCGCTTCCTGCGCATGGGCCGTCCCGACCTCGGCCCAGACCGAAGTCCCGGGCCAGGCCCGTCTCAAGGGCCGGATCGGCGATACGCCTCTCGAGATGATCGGGCGTTGCCAGCTCGCCCGCAAGGGAGAACCTTTCACTTTCTGGTCCGATGGCGATGCCGCCCCGGCGCTGGGCGACGCCAATCGCGACGGCTGGTACCTGGTGGTGGCGGTCACCCGCGATGCGACGCTCGCCGAGCCGGCCGCCGCCGTCGTCTTCCGCCACCAGGGGCGGGTGGTGTTCGACGACGCGCGCCTGCCGGCGTTCACCCTGTCCGGCAACACCTTGTCGGTCGACACCATGGTCGCCCCGACAACAGGCGCCGACCCGATCGTGCTGCGCCTGGCGATCGTCTGCGACGGCGGCTGAGGGGCCGGGCTCGCCGCGCGCCGGGGCGGGGTCCCGACCAGGGGCAGGACCCCGCCCACGGCGAGGCCGCGGTCAGAGCCAGTACTCCCAGAGCCTCGCGAACCAGCCCTTCATCCGGTCGAGCAGGCTGCGTTCGGCGACATCGGCCGCATCGATCTCGACGGAATGCGCGAGGTCGGACACGAAGAGCTCCTCCATCTCCCGGGCGAGGTCGCGGTCGATGACGATGATGTTCAGTTCATCGTTGTGCAGGAAGCTGCGGTAGTCCAGGTTGGCCGTGCCGACGCTGAGCCAGTAGCCGTCGATCACCGCCGTCTTGGCATGCAGCAGCGCGTCCTGGCGCTCGAAGATGCGCACGCCCGCTTCGAGCAGCTCGGGATAGTGCGACTTGGCCGCCCAGCGCAGCAGGGCGGAATCGGTCGGCCCCGGCACGAGCAGGCGCACGTCCACGCCCCGCCGGGCCGCCTGGCGCAGGTCGGCGACCAGGCCGTCGTCCGGCGCGAAGTAGGCGGTCGTCAGCCAGACGCGGTCGGTGGCGAGCAGGATCGCCGAGCGCAGGACGGCGTAGTTGCTGGCCCGGTTCGAGTTGGGGCCGCTGGCGACGATCCGCACGTCGCGGCGCCGGGCATCCGGGTCGGCCGGCAGGGGATCGGGCTCGGCCAGCGGCGTGTAGTCACCGCATCCCTGCGAGGCCCAGGTCTGCGCGAACAGCTGCTGGAGGCGGGCCACGGCGGGACCACGCAGCTTCACGCCGGAATCGCGCCAGGGCGGGTCGTCGCCCTCTTCATCGAGGTGTCTCGGCTGGCCACCGGGGCTCGAGCTCGCCGAGTAGACGCCGCTGATGTTGAGCCCGCCGGTGAATGCGGTATGGCCATCGACGATCAGCATCTTGCGATGGTCGCGATGGTTCAGCGACC
Organism: Burkholderiaceae bacterium; assembly: GCA_036724585.1. Classification (GTDB taxonomy): domain Bacteria; phylum Pseudomonadota; class Gammaproteobacteria; order Burkholderiales; family Burkholderiaceae_E; genus JAMLIN01. The sequence goes on from DAIMFM010000150.1 coordinate 3,676, forward strand.
AGCCCCCGGAGGCCCGCAGCGGGTTGACCGGATTGAACTCGCACAGCCGCATCCCGACGGCCTCGAGCCCGGCGAACACGTCGCGCCGCGTCCCGAGGGACCCGATGCTGTCGTAGATGAGATTGACCCGCACGCCGGCGCTCGCCCGTTGCTCGAGGGCGCCGATCAGTTCGGCACCGACGCCGACGGGTTCGAAGATGTAGGTCTCGACGTCGACCTGCTCCTGCGCGCCCTCGACCGCCTCGATCATCGCGGCAAAGTTTGCCGGGCCGTCCACCAGGAGCGTCACTTCGTTCCCGGTGCTGAGCTCGTCGCCGGCATCCTGGTGGCTGTAGCGCTCCTCGACGGGAAGCGTGCGTCGCTCCTGCGCCATCCGAAGCGCCGTGGCCCGGTCGGGCAGCGGCTGCGGTTGGGTGGCGCAGGCATCGAGGAGCGCCACTGCGGCGAGGATTCCAATGCTGGCCATCAGGCGGCGCATGTTCTTGTAGCGACTGTTCGCGCAATCGCCCCGATATATCGGACTTCGGCACTGCGCAAGCAGAGTGCCCGGCTCGGCGAGTCCGGTCCGCTGGCGGAAATATTGGCCGGCGATCCGAAGGACGGTCCGGCCACGGATGCGGGCACGAATACTGCGGCTGGCTTGTCGGCGGCATCCGACGGCGATTATCGGGTGTTGCCGTTCCGGCGCAATGCTCCCCCGTGTTGGGCCGGGACAGTTCTCAGTCTCCTCCCCCTGCGGCCAATCCCCCGTGAGCCGCAGTCTCCGCCCGGCCTTGCGCCGGGCGCTTTTCTTTCCGGCCCGCAGCCGAATCCGGATCCGGCTCCGGACCCGGACCCGGATCTGGACCCGCCTTTGCGTGCCTCTGCGCTCAGCGGGCGGCGCGGGCCATCTCGCGCACCTTCTTCTGGGCGGGCCGGCCGAGGCAGCGCCTGAGCCACTCCCGGGTGCGTGGGTGGGCCTCGCCCAGCCGGGGCGCAGCCGCCGCCCACGCGAGCACCGACGCGACATTGAGGTCGGCCACGGTGAAGCGCTCGCCCAGGAGGTACTCCCTGCCGTCGAGCTCCGCCTCGAGGACGGCGTAGGGTCGCGCAAGCGCCTTCTCGGCGGCATCGGCGAGTTCCGGCTTGCGCTGCTCGGCCGGCAGGACGAAGCGGTGGAACAGGATCGCCAGCGCGTCCTTCTCGCATTCGGTCATCGCCCAGAAGCTCCAGCGCAGGAGATGGGCCTCCTCGGCCAGGTCGGCCGCGGCGAGCGGGCCGCCGAAGCGCCGGGCGAGATAGAGGTTGATCGCCATCGATTCCCAGACGACGAGGTCGCCGTCGACCAGCACGGGGATCCGGCCGTTGGGGTTGAGCTCGAGCATCTTCGGCGCGCGGCTTTCCCCGCGCAGGAAGTGCGTGTTCACATGCTCGTAGGGGACGGCCAGTTCTTCCAGCATCCAGAGCGGGCGGGCGGCGCGCGAGGCGGCCACGCCATAGAGGGTGAGGCTCATGCGGTCTCCAGGTCGTTGCGCCGGCGGGCGGCGGGTTGCCCGACGATAGCGTATCGGCGCCCCGCGCGTCGTCGGGCGGGCGGCCGGCTACGGGGCGAGGGCGCCCGCGGCGCGGCGCGTCACCGGCGGGCGGCGTCTATCGCCGCGCACAAGGGGCCGGCGGCATCGAGCAGGCGCGGCGAGAGCCGGCTGATCGCGTCGGCGGGCAGGAGGACGAGGCGGCCGGCCGCCACGGCCGGCAGCGTCGGCCAGCGTCGCCAGGCGGCCAGCGGGTCGCTGCCCTGGTCGGCGGCGGTGATCACCTCCGGTGCCGCCCGCAGGACCGCTTCGCGCGAGACGAGCGGCGCCAGCGCCGGCGCATCGGCAAAGATGTTCGCGCCGCCGCAGGCGGCGATGAGGTCGCTGACCGGATGGTGGCCGTTGACGGTCATGAGGGGATCGTCCCAGACCTGGTGGAAGACCCGGACCGGGGCGAGGCCGGCATGGCGCGCCCGCAATCCGGCGAGCCGTTCCCGGTAGCGCCGCGCGGCCTCGCGCGCGACCGGTTCCGTGCCGGCCAGTCGTCCGAGGCGTTCGATCGCCTCGCCGATGTCGTCGAGCCGCTCCGCCCCTTCCACATGGACCGGGATACCGAGGTGCTCCAGGCGGGCGATGTGGCGTGGCGCGTTCCCGGCGCCCCAGGCGACGACCAGGTCCGGGCGCAGCGCGAGGATCCGCTCGATGTCGAAGGCGTGGCTGTCGCCGATGCGCGGTATGTCCCGGGCCGCGGCGGGATGGTCGCTGTAGGCGCTGGCGCCGACCACCCGGTCCCCGGCGCCGGCGGCGAACAGCAGCTCGGTGAGATGGGGAGCGAGGCTCACGATGCGCCGGGCCGGCCGGGCGAGGACCGTCGGCGCGCCGTCGGCGCCGGCCACGGAAATCGGCGGCGGTGCGGCCGGAGTGGCCGCCACGGGGCTGGCCGAGGCCGGCGTGGCGAACCAGGCGGACAGGGCGATGCCGGCGCCGAGGGCGAGCCCGACGGCCAGGACGAACGAGGCGGCCAGGGCAAGCCCGCAGCCCGGCGGCGTCCCGGCCGCCGCGAGCCGTCGCATCGGGCGTCGGTTCATGCCGGCTCGCCGGCGGGCACGTAGGTCGGGGCCCCGTCGCCCAGGATGCGCCGTACCGTGAAGCCGAGCGCATCCGAGACCGCCTGCGGCTCGAGCACCGCGTCGACCGGGCCGGCCCGTACCTCGCCGGCGCTGCCGATGAGCAGGGCATGGCTGGCATGGCGGGCCGCGAGCGAGACATCATGGACCGCCGCGACGACGGCCACCGCCTCGGCGGCGACGAGTCGGGCAAACAGGCGCATCGTCGCCACCTGGTGGCGCATGTCCAGGTGGGCCAGCGGCGCGTCGAGCAGGTAGAGCAGCGGTTGCTGCGCCAGCAGCGAGGCAAGCCCCACCCGCTGGCGCTCGCCGCCGGAGAGCGTGGCCATGTCGCGCATCGCGAAGGATTCGACGCCGAAGCGCGCCAGTGCGGCCAGCGCCGCCTCGCGATCGGCCGGGTCATCGCGCAGCCAGCGTCGGGTGCGCGGCTCGCGCGCGAGCATCACGGTCTGCAGGGCGTCGAGCCCGAAGGGCGCCTCGAAGGATTGCGGCAGCAGGCCGCGCAGGCTCGCGAGGCGGGCGATGCCATAGTGGCCGATGGGGCGACCGGCGAGCAGCAGCGGGCCCCCGGCGGGCGCGAGCAGCCCGGCGACCGTGCCCACCAGGCTGCTCTTGCCGGCGCCGTTGGCGCCGACCACGCACCAGAACTCGCCGGGCCGCACGACCCAGTCGAAGGGCCCGAACAGGTGTCGGCCATCGGGCGCATGCACCACGGCGTCGCGCCAGCGGACGATCGGGCTTGCGCGCGTCATCGCAGGGCCCGGCTGCGCACGAGCAGCGAGAGGAACACGGGCACGCCGACCAGGGAGACGATCGCGCCGACCGGCAACTGGGTGGGCGCGACGATGCTGCGGGCGAGCGTATCGGCGAGCACGACGAGGCTGCCGCCGGCGAGCACGCAGGCGGGCAGGAGCGAACGCTGGTCATTGCCCAGCACGAGGCGCAGCGTGTGCGGCACGATCAGCCCGACGAAGCCGACCGCGCCGGCGGTGGTGACGGCGAAGGCGGCGGCGAGCGCCGCCAGCAGGCAGGTCGCGAGCCGCAGGCGGTTGACGTCGACACCGAGCGAGAAGGCGCGCGCATCGCCGAGCAGCATCAGGTTGAGCGCCGGCGCGAGCCGCATCGCGACCAACAGGCCGATGACGAGCGCGAACCC
>DAIMFM010000151.1:0-7469 GCA_036724585.1 Burkholderiaceae bacterium
GATGCGGCGCGGGCGATCCTCCAGCCGCCGGCCGGCCGCCGGGGGCTGCCGCCGGTTGCCGAACTCGAATGGCCGCCGGTCGTCGCGCCCGGTGTCGCGCCTGCCGCCGCGGGGGCGGGCGAGGCCGGGCCGGCCGTGGGCATGCGCCGGCTCGAGGAAGTGCTCGGCGACCTCGCTGCGCCGGCGCAGTCGTACTGCCGGCATGCGCTGCGCATACAGCGACCCGCGCCGGTCACCTTGCACGATGCCATCGCGCCGCATCCAGCCACTCGCTCGCGAAGCTGCTGCCCGGCCCGTTGCCGTCGAACGCGGACGCGCCGAAGGCTTGCAGCCCGTGCCGATGCACAGTGACACCGGCCCCGGAGCGCTGCAGGTAGTCGACCAGCTCGCGCAGCTGTGCCGACGGGTTGCGCGCGCTGTCGTCGCGCGCATCACGGCCCGTGTAGAGCGCGAGCAGGCGATCGCGCGTCGCGAGCACCGCATCGAGGAAGGCGCCGCGATCGTCGAAGCGCGCGAGCCTGTCGCCGAAGCGCGGCCTCGCCGCCATCAGGTCGTACTCCAGCCGCCGCGAGCGGCGTGGCCACGCCTCGTCGTCCAGGCCGAGCATCGCCGTCACGCGAAACGGGACACCAGGCAGGGCGCCGAGGGCGCAGACCGTGATGGCGCCGCCCGCGCGCGCCGCGGTACCGCCCGCGGCGAGCTCCGCCTCGAGCGCCGCACCGAAGACCTCGAGGTGGATGGATTCGACCACGCCCGTCGTGCTGCCGACCACCCGGGCCACGGCATCGCGCACCCGGGCGAGTCCCGGCGTGTCGGCGCCCTTCGGCGCCAGCATGGCGTCGCACCAGTCGAGCAGCGCGCCGGCCCAGGCCGCCGGCGGGCGCGCCCGGGGTTCGCCGGCGAGCGCATCGACCTGGCCGAGGACCGCGAGCAGGCGTTCGAGCGCGTTCGCATCGGCGAACGTGGGCCCGCCGATGCGGCGGCGTCCGCCCACGACCGCCATCGCCTCATTGCCCAGCATCCCGAGCACGAGTCGCTCCAGCCCGGCCTGCCAGCCATGCTTGCCTGCCTGCGGCTCCGCCCTTTCGTCGTGGCAGACGCCGGCATCGGCAAGCCAGCCGGCGAGCCGCCGCAGGTCGTCGTCGTCGAGGCCGCAGCTCTCGCGCACCAGCGGGTTGCCGAGCAGCGCCAGCAGGCCGTCGACCTCGCGCCGCCCGCAGGCCAGCGCGAGGAGGCGCATCACGGCGCGCACCACGGGATCCGCCTGCGGACTGCGATCCGCGATCCGGTACGGCAGCCGTCGAGCGGCCGGCGCCGAGCCGAAGACGGCATCGATCGCCGGGGCGAAGCGATCGACATCGCTGCAATACACCACCACGTCGCCGGGCGCGAGCCCGGGCATCGACGCGAAGGCATCGAGCAGCCGGTCGTGCAGCACCTCGGCCTGGCGGATCTCCCCATGGGTCGCGTGGATCTCGATCGAGCGCTCGGGCTGCCCGCGCGGGACCCCGTCCCAGACGCCGTCGTCGAGCAGCAGGACGGCCTTGCGCAGCGCATCGAGGGCATCGCCGGGCGGCGCCACGGGCTCCTCGCGAAAGGATTCGTCCACGACGACCCGCGCATCCCCCTCGAGCAGGCGCAGCTGCGCCAGGAAATCCCGCTGCGACTTGCCCCAGGCGCCCAGGATCGCGGGCTCGCTCTCGAAGAGCCAGGCCTGCGAGGGATCCTCGCCCGCCAGGCGCGCCGCCTCGGCCGGCGATACGACGTGCTCCCAGAAATCGTGGCTGGGGTCCGGTGCGAACCAGTGGATGTCGCGCAGCTTGCCGAACTCGGCGAGCAGGCGAAACTGTTCGGGCGCCATGGAGAGCGCGCCGAAGACGAAGATCCGCCCGGGCGCGAGGCGCTCGCCGAGCCGCTCGAGCGCCTCTCCGCCCGCGCCCCGTGCCTGCTCGAGGACGTCGCGGAAGCGATCGAAGGGATGCCGCCGCGACACGTTCGGCAGCTTCTCCAGCAGGCGTAGCCAGAGCCAGCGCTGCCAGCGCTCGTGCACGAAGGCCGGATCGCTGCCGCCGACGAGCCGGCCTTGGCCCCATGCGTCGAGCCAGTCGCGCCGAAACGCGAGATAGCGATCGAAGCAGCGCGCCACCGCGCTGGCCAGCGCGAAGCGTTCGCGCGGATCGAGCCGGGCGACGCGCGAGCGCAGGGGCTCGCAGTCCGGATCGTCCGGCATCGCATCGAAGGCCTCGAGGATCACCCAGCGGGCGCGCTCGGCTTCGAAGGGCGAGCGCGCCGGCAGGTCGCCGATCATGCGTTCGAGCGACTGCCAGATGTAGCGACCGCCCAGGGAAGGCTCGACCAGCGCCGCGATGCCGTAGCGTTCGGCGACGAGGCGCTCGAGCCAGGCGCCGACGCCGAGGGTCGGCACCAGCACCACGTCGGGCACGAGCGCAGGCCGCGAGCCGGGATCGAGGGCAGCGACGAAGCGCCGCGCCAGCCCGGCGGGGTCGCTGTCGAACTCGATCCGCAGCATGGCCCGGCGCCGGCCGGGTTCAGGCGGCGAGCGTGGCCGCCGCGATCGTCAGCACGCCGAGCACGAGATTGACGATCACCAGCAGGCGGATCCGCCCGAGCCCCGTCGCCGCGCCCGGGAGGTCGTCGGTCGCGGCCGCGCGGCGCGCCGGCGGGAAGACGACCCAGCGGATCCAGGCGAACACCAGCGTCATGACCACGCCGCCCCCGAGCATCATGTGCCAGCCCGGCGGCGCGGCCGCCATCCCGACGGGCAGCAGCATGGCCAGCCCGCTCGCCCAGAGCGCGACGATGGCGATCGCGACGTGCAGGAAGAAGCGCTCCAGCGCCGCCACCATGAGGGGCGCGCGCTGGGCCGGCAGGAGGTCGGCGCTGGCCGGCCGCAGGCAGGTGAGGACGAAATACATGCCGCCGATCCAGACGACGACGGCGAGCAGGTGGACGAACAGCAGGAGTTTCGGCATTTTTCCTAGAAGCGCGAGCCGGGCGTCGCGAGGAATGCGATCTCTTCCGGGGTGGACTCTCGTCCGAGGATCTCGTTGCGATGGGGGAAGCGTCCGAACTTGCGAATCACGTCCCGGTGGCGGACGGCCCAATCATACGCGCCGGCGCTGGCCGGGAACGCCCGCAGGTCGTCGAACAGGGCGACCGCAAGATCCTGCTCCGGCATGGATTCGGCATGCTCGAACGGCAGGTAGGCGAACCAGCGCTGCACCGGCGCGAGTTCGCGGTCGGCGCCCGAGTCGACCAGGCGCCTGGCAATGGCGAGCGCCCGTGCGTCGCCATCGAACATGCGCGGCGTGTCGCGGAACACGTTGCGGGTGAACTGGTCGAGGACGATGATGAGCGCCAGCGCGGCTTCGGGCCCGGCCTCCTCCCAGTGATCGAGGCGACCGGCGAGCGCCGCCTCGATGACATCGCCGAAGCGCTCGCGGATCTCGGCGTCGAAGGCCGCATCCTTGCGGAACCAGGCCTCGCGAGGCGCGACCGGGCCCTGCTCGCCGAACCAGAACTCGAGCACCCTGGCGACAGCCTCGGTGTCGGTGGCCATGCCGGAAGTCGTATCGCGGCCCATCTTCCCTCCTGCGCCCGTCGGGGCGCCGATTGCGCTTGCTATGATACTTTGCGCGACACGGAGGATCCCCCGATGGAAGATCTCGGCAAGCAGTTCGAAGAGGCGGTTGCGGACTCCAGGCGCCTCGACGAGCGCCCCGACAACGCGACCCTGCTGCAGCTCTACGCCTTGTACAAGCAGGCGAGCGAGGGCGACGCCAGCGGCGAACGTCCGGGCATGTCCGATTTCGTCGGCCGCGCCAAGTGGGACGCCTGGAAGGCCCTCGAAGGCACCGGCGGCGACGAGGCGAAGCGGCGCTATATCGAGCTCGTCGAGAGCCTCAAGGGCTGACCCGGCTCCGGATCCGCGCGCATGGCCGCGTTGGGGCGCCTTGCCGTACAACCGTACTGTCTGCGGCGCCCCGCCTTGCCCTGCACTCGGATCCGAACCCGGGTGGCGTGACGGTCAGACGAGCCGGAACGCGAGGATGGCGACGAAGGTCGGGACCAGCGAGGCCACCAGGATGCCCAGCGGGCTGATCTCCTCGTGCTCGAAGCTGCGCTTGAGGATCGAGTAGCCCGCCGGGTTGGGCGCGTTCGCGATCACGGTCAGCCCGCCGCCGGTCACCGCGCCGGCCACCAGCGAATACTTGAACTCGTCCGACAGTCCCTCGACGAGCGAGCCGAGGTAGGTGAGCGCCGCATTGTCGGTGATCGCCGTCAGCGCCGTCGCCCCGTAGTAGACCGCCGTCGGACTCATGTTCTCGAGCAGCGGCTGCAGCCACCACTGCTGCTGGCCGCCGAGCACGACCAGGCCGGCGAGGAAGAACGCCACCAGCAGGCCCTCGCGCAGGATCAGGCGATCCTGGAAACGGGGATAGGCAGTGGCGATGCCCATGAAGAACAGGAACAGCCCCATGAACACCACCGCATGGTGGGCGAAGACGACGATGCCGACGAGGAACCCGAGATGGACGAGCGTCAGCGCCGGCGGCACCCTGAGTTCCTCCGGGTCCTGGCCATCCGACGCTATCCGGGCGAGTTCGTGGCGGAACAGCCATGTCACGCCGACGGCATTGACCAGCACCGCGATCGCGGACCGCCAGCCGAAATGGGTCAGCATGAACGGGAGGTCCCAGCCCCAGGTGCCGGCGACCATCAGGATGGGCGGCGCGGCGTACGGCGTAAGGGTGCCGCCGATCGAGATGTTGACGAACAGGACCCCGATGGTGGCGTACTGCAGGCGTGTCGACAGGCCCGCCGCATAGAAGCGATCGCGCAACAGCAGGGCGGCCAGGGTCATGGCCGCGGGCTCGGTGATGAACGAGCCGAGCAGGGGCACGACCGAGAGCACGACGAAATACGTCGACACCGCATTCGGCAATGGCAGCATCCGGGACAGCCGCTCGACGATGGCGAGCGCGAGGTTGAGGATCGGCCGGCTCGCCGCCACCACCATGATGGCGAACACGAACATCGGTTCGGTGAAGTCGCGCGATTCGAGGTACTCGAGCGCGCCCACGGCATCGCCGAAGACGGTGAGGTAGAGGATCAGCACCATCGCCCAGAAGCCGAAGACGACCTCGACCTCGCCGAGCATGTGCCAGATGCCCGCGTGCGCCGGCTGGCGGTGCGCCAGCCGCTCGAAGAACTTGCCCGAGAAGGTATGGATGACGGCGATCGCGAACAGCACGACGGCGCCGATCTGCAGCGGTTCTGGGCTCAAGACTCGCTCCGGTGATGGGAATGAAGTGGGCGGCGCAGGCGATTTGAACAGAATCGCGCGTCGCGGCCAAGCGTGCGAACCCTCCGCGGCGAGCCGCCCGCCGCGGGTGGATCAGCCGAAATAGCGGTCGAAGTAGTCCTGCACCCGCATCTCGATCCGGGGCCGGAAGGCCTTGAGCAGGCCCGCGAGACGGGCGTTCATCTCGACCGTGTCGCGGGTCACGACGAGCGAACCGTCGACGCCGGCCCGGGTGAAGCGCAGGGTGTGGCCGTCCCATTCATTGACCGTGGCGAACTCGCGCTCGAGTTCGGCGGCCACCTGCTGCGCGGCCGCCTTGCCCTTCTTCAGGCCGAGCTTGTGCTTCTTCTTGAGCTGAAGCTCGAACACCGGCTTCCCCGGCGCCTTGCGATCGTGCGCATGCATTTCCGCCGGCCGCTAGTCGGTGATCTCGAACACCTGGCGAAGGTACTGGAGGTACGCGGGGTCCTCGCACATGTTCTTGCCCGGTGAATCCGACAGCTTGGCGACCGGCTGGCCGTTGCAGCGGATCATCTTGATGACGATCTGCAGCGGGTGGTAGCCGAGGTCGTTGGTGAGGTTGGTACCGATCCCGAAGGCGAGCTTCACCCGGCCGTTGAAGCGACGGTAGAGCTCGATCGCGATCGGGAAGGTCAGCGCATCCGAGAACACCAGGGTGCGGGTGCGCGGATCGACGCGGTGCGCTTCATAGTGCGCGATCATCCGCTCGCCCCACTGGAAGGGATCGCCCGAGTCGTGCCGGGCGCCGTCGAACAGCTTGCAGAAGTAGAGGTCGAAGTCGCGCAGGAAGGCGTTCATCCCGTAGACGTCCGACAGGGCGATCCCGAGGTCGCCGCGGTATTCCTGGGCCCACTTCTCGAAACCATAGATCTGGGAATCGCGCAGGCGCGGCCCGAGCGCCTGGCAGGCCTGCAGGTACTCGTGCGCCATGGTGCCGAGCGGGGTCAGCCCCAGCTGCATCGCGTACAGCACGTTCGAGGTGCCCGCCAGATTGGCGCCCAGCGACTCGCGGCAGGTCATGAGCAGTTCCTCGTGCCACAGGCGCGAGAAGCGCCGCCGCGTGCCGTAGTCGGCGATGCGCATCCCGGCGAGTTCCGGATCACCGGTGACCATCTCGATCTTCTCGACCAGGCGGCGCCTGCCTTCGGCGTAGTCGGGTATGCGCTGCGTACGCCGGAAATAGGTTTCGTTGACGATCGACAGGACCGGGATCTCGAACAGGATCGTGTGCAGCCACGGCCCCTTGATGTCGATCTCGATCTCGCCGTTGTCCTTGTCCGAGGGACGAACCGTGATGTACTTGCGGTTCATCTGGAACAGGCCGAGGAAGTCGACGAAGTCGCTCTTGATGAACCGCATCGCGCGCAGGTAGTCGAGCTCGCGCTCGCGAAAGCGCAGGGTGCACAGATGGGCGATCTCGTCGACGATCTCGTCGATGCAGGGCCGCAGGTCGATGTCGGGCGTGCGGCACTTGAAGCGGTACTCGACCTGCGCGTCCGGGAACCGGTGGAGGACGACCTGCATCATCGTGAACTTGTACAGGTCGGTGTCGAGCAGCGAAGTGATGATCATGGGCGAATTCTAAGCGCGTGGGCGCGAACCGGTGGGCACGGCGGCCCGGCTCGTCGGCTGGGGCATCCTGCGGCGTTCGTGGCAGGATATCGGTTTATCCGTACTGGCGCGCCGCTCGAAGCGACCGCGATGAACGAGAACGACAGCCGCGACCTACTGCTCGTCCAGGCCTTCGAGGGGATAGGCAACCCGGCATGGGGTGCCGAGGATCGCCAATGGGCGAGTGATGCCGCAGCCCGCAAACTGGGTACCGATGCCGCCGACGAAGCCTGGCTGCTCGCCCGCGCGCGGCTGGCTGCCGGCCGCCTGCGCGAGCGCGACGCCACCGCCCGGATGCTCGATCGCGCATCGCGCTGGCCGGCGGGCGCCGGCTGGCTCGTCGCCGGGCTCGGCCTGCTTGCGGGCTTCGCCGGGGATGCCACCGGCGCCGGGCGCTTCATCAACCTGCTGGCGCCTCCCCTGCTCGGCCTCATCGCCTGGAACCTCGCCGTCTACGTGGGGCTGGCCGTCTCCGGCATGCGCGGCGCGGCCGTCGCGCCCCGCTCGCCGC
>DAIMFM010000152.1:0-7441 GCA_036724585.1 Burkholderiaceae bacterium
GGCGAGCGCGACCCGCAGGACGTAGGCGCTCGGGCGTTCGCCCGGCAGCACCGCCTCCAGCGCCTCGGCGGCCTGCGCCTCGTCCGCGCCGGGCGCCAGCAGCTCGAAGCTCACGCCGATGCGCGCGAGGAGCTCCTGGCGGCGCGGACTGCTGGAGGCGAGATAGATCATGCGCGATGGTAGGGGTGGCCGGCGTTGATGGACCAGGCGCGGTAGAGCTGCTCGGCGAGCAGCACGCGCACCAGCGGATGCGGCAGGGTCAGGCTGGACAGGCGCAGGGTCTCGTGCGCGCCGGCCTTCAGGTCGGCATCGAGCCCGTCGGGCCCGCCGACCAGGATCGCGACCGGTCGGGCGTCCTCGCGCCAGGCCTCGAGCCGGCGGGCAAGGCCCGCGGTGTCGATGTCGCGGCCACGTTCGTCGAGCACCACCCGGCGCGCCGAGGCCGGCATGGCCGATTCGATGCGGGCCGCCTCCTCGCGCAGCCAGCGCGCCTCGTCGCCCGAGCGGCCGCGTTGCGCAGCCCGGACCTCGCGCCATTCGAGCCCGACCTCGGGCGGCAGGCGCCCCGAGTAGTCGGCCACTGCCTCTCCGACCCAGGCGGGCATCCGGGTGCCGACCGCGATCACCCGCAGCAGCATGCTAGCGCGCGGCCGAGCCCGCGGCGCGCTTGAGCCGCACCGGCTTGCCGCCCCAGATCTCCTCGAGGTTGTAGTAGGCGCGGATCGCCGGTTGCATGACGTGGACGACCAGGTCGCCGAGATCGACCAGGACCCATTCGCCGGTGTCCTCGCCCTCGACGGAGAGGACCTCGCCCCCGGCCGCCTTGACCTTGTCGCGCACGTTCGCCGCCAGGGCCCGGGTCTGGCGGTTGGACGTGCCCGAGGCGATCACGACGCGATCGAACAGGCTGGTCAGTTCGACGGTGTTGTAGACGGCGATGTCCTGGCCCTTGACGTCCTCGAGGGCGTCGACCACGAGTCGCTGCAGTTTCCGAATGTCCATTGCTTGCCTTTCGTTACTTCAGGGGCGGGACGTCGCGATAGAGGCGACGCGATTCGATATGCCGGAGCACGCCCGCCGGCAGGAGCTCGGCCGGAGCCTCCCCGGTCGCCAGCTGGCTGCGCAGCAGGGTCGACGACACCGGCACGGCCGGCATGCTGAAGAAGACGATGCCGCCGGCCGGCGTATCGGGCAGGGCATCGGCGCCGTGCGCGGCCACCAGCGCCTCGACCGGCGCCGGCAGGTCTTCCAGCGAGACCCGTTCCCGCCGCGTCGCGGCGATGTGGCCGAAGTCGAGCAGCTCGCGCCAGCGGTGCCAGGTGGCGAGGTTGCGCAGCTGGTCGCTGCCGATGATCGTGATGATCGCGCAATCGGGCCCGAGCTCGGCGCGAAGCGACGCCAGGGTGTCGACGGTGTAGCTGGGACCGTCGCGTTCGATCTCGCGGGTATCGACGATCCAGCCCGGTTCGCCGGCAACGGCCAGGCGCAGCATGGCGACACGGTCCTGCGCGGCGCTCGGGACCCGGTCCTTCTGCCAGGGCACACCCGTGGGCACGAGGCGCAGCTCGTCGAGCGACAGCGCGACGCAGGCGGCCCGCCCGAGCGCCATATGGCCCACGTGGACCGGGTCGAAGGTGCCTCCCAGCACGCCGATGCGCCGCCTCATCCGCGGCTCCGCCTGGCCGTCAGACCCATTCGCGGGGAACGAGGAAGCGCTCGGTCAGCTCCGCCTCGGGCGAGCCCGGTTCGGGCGACCAGTCGTAGGCCCAGCGTGCCAGCGGCGGCATCGACACCAGGATCGATTCGGTGCGGCCGCCCGACTGCAGGCCGAACAGCGTGCCGCGGTCGTAGACCAGGTTGAACTCGACGTAGCGGCCGCGCCGATAGAGCTGGAAGGCGCGCTGGTCTTCGGTGCAGAAGCGATCGTGGTTGCGCTCCACGATGGGGACGTAGGCGCCCAGGAAGGCTTCGCCGACCGAGCGCGTCAGGCCGAAGGCGCCGTCGAAGTCGGGCTCGGCGAGGTCGTCGAAGAAGATCCCGCCGACGCCGCGGGTCTCGCCGCGATGCTTGATGAAGAAGTAGTCGTCGCACCAGCGCTTGAAGCGCGGGTGCCACTGCGGCCCGAACGGCGCGAGGGCATCGCGGCAGGTTGCGTGGAAATGGACCACGTCCTCCTCGACCGGATAGAAGGGCGTGAGGTCCATCCCGCCGCCGAACCACCATGTCGCCGGCCCGGCATCGTCGGCATGGGCGATGAAGAAGCGCACGTTCATGTGCACCGTCGGGACATGGGGATTGCGCGGGTGCAGCACCAGCGAGACGCCCATGGCTTCGTAGCGGCGCCCGGCGATGCCCGGGCGGCTCGCGGTCGCCGAAGCCGGCAGGCCGTCGCCGGCGACGTGCGAGAAGAGCACGCCGCCGCGCTCGAAGACGGCCGAGTCCTCGATCACCCGGCTGCGGCCGCCGCCACCGGCGGGGCGCGACCAGTCGTCGACCAGGAATCGCCCGCCGTCGAGCGACTCGAGTCGCTCGACGATGCGGCGCTGCAGCTCGAGCAGCCAGGTGCGGACCTGGTCCGGCGCCGTCGCCGGAGCCGCCGTCCTGTCGGTGCCTGCGGCCAAGGCCTACTTCCGCACCGGGCGGCCGATCGCCCGGTGGCCGATGTCGCGCCGGTACTGCATGCCGTCGAAATGGATCCGGGCGGCGACCTCGTAGGCGCGCGCCTGGGCCATCTTGACGGAGTCGCCCAGCGCGGTGACGCACAGCACCCGGCCGCCGGCCGTCACGACCCTGCCTTCCTCGATGCTGGTGCCGGCATGGAACACGATGCAGTCGTCGCCGACCTCGTTGCCGTGCTCGGGCAGGCCCTCGATCGGGTCGCCGCGGCGGGGGGCCTCGGGATAGCCCTGGGCGGCAAGCACCACGCCCAGCGCGGTGCGGCGATCCCAGGCGATCTCGGCGGAATCGAGGCGGCCTTCGATGCCGCGCTCGACGATGGCGGCGAAGTCGCCCTTGATGCGCGCGAGGATCGGCTGGGTCTCGGGGTCGCCCATCCGGCAGTTGAACTCGAGCGTGCGGATGGCGCCGTCGGGCGCGATCATGAGGCCGGCATAGAGGAAGCCCGTGTACGGGATGCCGTCGGCCGCCATGCCTTCGACGGTGGGACGGACGATCTCGCGCAGCACCCGGGCGTGCACCGTCGGGGTGACGACCGGCGCCGGCGAATAGGCGCCCATGCCCCCGGTGTTGGGCCCGGCATCGTCGTCGAGCAGCCGCTTGTGGTCCTGGCTCGAGGCGAGCGCGAGGATGTTGCGGCCATCGACCATCACGATGAAGCTGGCCTCCTCGCCCTCGAGGAAATCCTCGATGACGACCCGCGCGCCGGCCTGCCCCATGCCCCCTTCGGTGAGCATCATGTCGATGGCGGCATGCGCCTGGTCGACATCGGTGGCGACGACCACGCCCTTGCCGGCGGCCAGGCCGTCGGCCTTGATCACGATGGGCGCACCGCGGCGCTCGATGCAGGCATGGGCCGCGGCGGCATCCGAGAAGGTCTCGTAGTCCGCCGTGGGGATGCCATGGCGCTTCATGAAGGCCTTGGCGAAGTCCTTGGACGATTCGAGCTGTGCCGCCGCCCGGGTCGGGCCGAAGATCTTCAGGCCGCGGTCCCGGAAGATGTCGACGATGCCGGCGGCCAGCGGGGCCTCGGGGCCGACGACGGTGAAGGCGACGTGCTCGCGTTCGGCGAGCGCGGCAAGCGTGAGCGGATCGGTGACGGGGATGTTGCGGGCGCCGGGCTCGCGGGCCGTGCCACCGTTGCCCGGCGCCACGATGACGTGCTGCACCCTGGGAGAACGCGCCAGGCACCAGGCGAGGGCGTGTTCACGCCCGCCCGAGCCGACGACGAGGATCTTCATGCGGGTTCCTGGTCTTCGAACACGGCGTTCGTGTAGACCTGCTGGACGTCGTCGATATCCTCGAGGGCATCGATCAGCTTCTGCACGCGCTCGCTGTCCTCGGCATTGAGCTCGACCTCGACGTCGGGCCGCATGGTGACCTCGGCAACCTCGGCCTGCAGGCCGGCCGCCTCGAAGCTGCGCTTGAGCGCGCGGAACTCGGCCGGCGCGCAGAGCACCTCGATGCCGCCTTCGTCGTCGGTGCCGATGTCGTCGGCGCCGGCCTCGACCGCGGCTTCCATGACCGCTTCCTCGGAGGTACCGGGCGCGAACAGGAACTGGCCGCAATGGGTGAACTGGAATGCCACCGAGCCGTCGGTGCCGAGGTTGCCGTTGTGCTTGGCGAAGGCATGCCGGACTTCGGCGACGGTGCGGGTCCGGTTGTCGGTCAGGCAGTCGACCATGACCGCGGCGCCCCCGGCGCCGTAGCCTTCGTAGCGGACTTCCTCGTAGGAGGCGCCGTCGAGGTCACCGGAGCCGCGCTGGATCGCGCGCTTGACGGTGTCCTTGGGCATGTTGGCGTCGGACGCCTTGTCCATGGCGAGCCGCAGCCGCGGGTTCATTTCCGGATCGGGCCCGCCTAGCTTGGCGGCGACGGTGATCTCCCTGATCACCCGAGTGAAGATCTTGCCGCGCTTGGCGTCGGCACGCTCCTTCTTGTGCTTGATGTTGGCCCACTTGGAATGACCCGCCATCGACTCCTCTACCTTGCATTACCCAGGGGCAGGGCGATAATCCACCCAGCGGAAGTCTTTCGATTTTATCATCCGGGCACCCCGCGGGCCCGCCCGCAGCCTTCTGTCGCACCGGGAACCCATGAATCCGCTGCCGATCGCGCGAAACGCGCAAGTCGAAGCCGTACTCCTGCCCCGCCTGGCCAATCGCCATGGCCTGATCACCGGAGCCACCGGCACCGGCAAGACCGTTTCGCTGCAGATTCTCGCCGAGCGCTTCTCGTCGATCGGGGTGCCGGTCTTTGTGTCCGACGTCAAGGGCGACCTGACCGGCCTCTCGCAGGCCGGCAAGCCGTCGGAAAAGCTGTCGGAACGGCTCGAGCGCCTCGGCCTGCCCACGCCCGTTTTCGAAGGTTTCCCGGTCACCCTCTGGGACGTCTACGGCGAACGGGGCCACCCCCTGCGAGCCACCGTCTCCGACATGGGCCCGGTGCTGCTCGGGCGCATGCTCGGCCTCAACGACACCCAGGAAGGCGTGCTGCATGTCGCCTTCCGGGTCGCCGACGACAACGGCCTGCTGCTGCTCGACATGAAGGACCTGCGGGCGATGGTGCAGTTCGTGGGCGACAACGCGAAGGAGCTTCGCACCGCCTACGGCAACGTCTCGTCGGCCTCGGTCGGGGCGATCCAGCGGCGCCTGCTCGCGCTCGAGGACCAGGGAGGGGATCGCTTCTTCGGCGAGCCGATGCTCGATCTCGACGACATGATGCAGACCGACGACAAGGGTCGCGGCGTGGTCAACATCCTCGCCGCCGATCGGCTGCTCAATTCGCCCACCCTGTACGCGACCTTCCTCCTGTGGCTGCTGTCCGAGCTCTTCGAGCGGCTGCCCGAGGTGGGCGACCCCGAGAAGCCGCGCTTCGTGTTCTTCTTCGACGAGGCCCACCTGCTCTTCGACGATGCGCCGAAGGCGCTGGTCGACAAGGTGGAGCAGGTCGTGCGCCTGATCCGCTCCAAGGGCGTGGGCGTCTACTTCGTGACGCAGAATCCGCTCGACATTCCCGACGACGTCCTCGGCCAGCTCGGCAACCGGATCCAGCATGCCTTGCGCGCATTCACCGCGCGCGACCAGAAGGCGGTCCGCGCGGCGGCGTCGACGATGCGCGCCAACCCGGCGTTCGATGCCGAGGCGGCGATCACCGAACTCGCGGTCGGCGAGGCGCTCGTGTCGATGCTCGACGAGAAGGGGCGCCCCGGCATCGTCGAGCGCGCCTGGATGCATGCGCCGGGCAGCCGCATGGGACCCATCGACGAGCGCGAGCGCGCGGTCCTGCTGAGGACCTCCGTGGTCGCCGGCGTGTACGATCAGGTCGTGGACCGCGAGTCCGCGCACGAGAAGCTGCTCGCGCGGGCCGCGGAACAGGCCGCCGCCGAAGCGCAGGCGAAGGCGCAGGACGAAGGCGGCGACGGCGTGTTCGGATCGCTCGGCGACCTGTTCGGCGGCGGCGGGTCCGGTGGCCGCGCCCGGCGCGGCGATACGATCATCGAGGCGGCCGCCAAGAGCGCGGCGCGTTCGCTCGGCACGGGCCTGGGCCGCGAGATACTGCGCGGGGTCCTGGGCACGATATTCAAGCGCCGTCGCTAGCGCGGCGCCCAGGCAGGCCACAACAGGAGACAGGCATGGATCTCGGCATCAAGGGCAGGCGGGCAATCGTATGCGGCGCGAGCCGCGGGCTCGGCTTCGGCAGCGCGCTGTCGCTCGCGCGCGAAGGCGTCGACCTCGTGATCAACGGGCGGCGCCCCGACGTGCTCGCGGATGCGGCGAAACGCATCGTCGACGAAACGGGCGTCGACGTGATCGCGGTGCCGGCCGACATCACGAGCGCGAGCGGTCGCGCCGAGGTCCTGGCCGCGGCGCCGCAGGTGGACATCCTCGTCACGAATGCCGGCGGCCCGCCCCCGGGCGACTTTCGCAAGTTCGAACGCGACGACTGGATCCGCGCGGTGGACGCCAACATGCTCACCCCGATCGAGCTCATCAAGGCGACGCTCGACGGCATGATCGAGCGGCGTTTCGGCCGCATCGTCAACATCACCTCCAGTGCCGTGAAGGCGCCGATCGACGTGCTCGCCCTGTCCAACGGGGCGCGCAGCGGCCTGACCGGCTTCGTTGCCGGGCTCGCGCGCAAGACCGTCGCCCACAACGTGACCGTCAACAATCTCCTGCCCGGCATCTTCGATACCGACCGGCTCGCGGGCCTGGTCGAGGCCGCCGCCAGGAGCGCCGGCATCAGCGTCGAGGAAGCGCGCGAGCGTCGCCGGGCGAGCCAGCCGGCGGGCCGCTTCGGCGACGAGATGGAGTTCGGCCAGGCCTGCGCCTACCTGTGCAGCGCCCAGGCCGGCTACATCACGGGCCAGAACTTCCTGATCGACGGCGGTTCCTACCCCGGAACCTTCTGAACCACGATCCGGCCGCCGCGGCCGGCGCGCGAGGACTTCCATGAGCAAGGCGATAAGGATCGAGCAGACCGGCGGGCCCGAGGTCATGCGCCTGGTCGAGCATGACCCGGGCGCCCCGGGCCCCGGTGAACTGCGCATCCGCAACCATGCGGTGGGCGTGAACTTCATCGACGTCTATTTCCGGACCGGCGCCTATCCGATGCCGCTGCCCGGAGGTGTCGGCATGGAGGGCGCCGGCGTCGTGGAGTCGGTCGGCGACGGCGTCGACGGCTTCGCCCCCGGTGACCGCGTCGCCTACGCCGCCGGCCCGCCGGGAGCCTACGCACAGGTGCACTACATGCCCGCGAAGTC
>DAIMFM010000153.1:0-7416 GCA_036724585.1 Burkholderiaceae bacterium
GCGGGCAGGGCGGGCGCCGGCGTCGCCGCGCGGCTCGCGACCGTCCGCCCGGGCGCGGAACCGGGCCCGGGCGGGGGCACGGGAGTCGCCGTGCGTACCAGCGTGGGCTCGTCGGCATCGCCCTCGAACGCGACCAGGCCCTTCACCGCCAGTGAGACGGCCGCGGCGGTGAACTCGCGCCAGCCGCTGCGCCATCCCCACTGGTGCACGTAGGCCGCCAGCCCCGGCGAGATTCCCTCGGGCGGATGGAATCGCGGGATCGTCACGCCCCTGGGCGGATCGCGCCTGACGGCGTTCCAGGCGAAGAGGTAGAAGGCCAGCACGCCGAGCAGCCCGAGGCCCGCGACGATGTAGCGACGATGGTCGAGGGCCGCATACCGCAGCGCCTGCAGGCCGCCGGGCGGCTCGACGAGGCCGGCCGGGATCTCCGCCACGACGCTCAGCCCTTCCCCGGGCGAAAGCACCCGGGTCGCGACGATGTCCAGCGTGGCGTCGGCGCCGAGCCGCGCGCGCCAGTCGTCGCCGCGAGCGCCGAGGCGACCGGTGTAGCCGGTCCAGCGCACGGGCCTCGCCCCGTCGGGCAGCCGGATCGCGGCGCTGGCCGCCTCGATCGGGAACGCCCAGTCGTTGCCGGTGACGTTCCAGAAGAGCTCGGTGTGCCCGGGCAGGTGGCGGACCTGGCGCGAGGTCGTGTACCGCAGCTCGTAGTGATGGCGACCGGGTGGCAGCAGGGTGTCCTCGTCACCCATGTAGATCCGCAAGCCGCGGTCGTTGCGCCGGACGAAGTGCGGCTCGGCCACGCCGTTGCGCGTGACGCCCAGCAGTTCGAAGCCGACGCGCCGCAGGCGGCCTTGCGCATCCTCGAAACGCAAGGGAAAGTCGCGATAGATGCCGCGCCGGATCTGCCGGCCCTCGGCGCGAACGACGATGGTTTCGCTCACGTGCAGCTCGCCGTCGGCGCCGACCTCGACCAGGGCATCGAAGCGCTCTATCGCCTCGGCGGCGATCGCCGGCGTCGCGATGCCGGTCCACAGGACGACGGCCAGCGCCGCGAGGAGCCCGCGCCACACGGTGGCGGCCCGCTAGGACTGG
This sequence comes from Burkholderiaceae bacterium, assembly GCA_036724585.1. Classification (GTDB taxonomy): domain Bacteria; phylum Pseudomonadota; class Gammaproteobacteria; order Burkholderiales; family Burkholderiaceae_E; genus JAMLIN01. The sequence goes on from DAIMFM010000153.1 coordinate 1,093, forward strand.
AAGGAAACCTGCGGCGCCGCGCGGCTCGCGTCGTCGGTCTCGAAGAAGCTTCGCCTGGAGAAGCCGAACATGCCGGCGACCAGGTTGCTGGGGAACGATTCGACCAGGACGTTGAGTTCGCGCGTCGCCCCGTTGTAGTAGCGGCGCGCCATCTGGATCTCGTCCTCGATGGCCGCGAGCGAGGCCTGCAGCTGCAGGAAGTTCTGGCTCGCCTTGAGGTCGGGGTAGTTCTCGACCACCGCGAGCAGCCGGCCGATCGCTCCCGAGAGCAGGCCCTCGATGCGGGCGCGGCCGGCAACGTCGTCCGGCGGCACCGCCCGCGCCTGGTTGCGCAGTTCCGTCACTTCCTGGAGCGTGGCGCGTTCATGGCCGGCATAGCCCTTGACCGCCTCCACCAGGTTCGGCACCAGGTCGGAGCGGCGCTTGAGCTGCACGTCGATGCCGCTCCATCCCTCCGCGGCCATCTGCCGGCTGCGCACCAGCCGGTTGTACAGGGCGACGGCATAGGCGAGCACCACGATGACGACGACTGCCACGACGACGCTGGCGATCATGGGATCGTTCTCCTCAGAGCAGTTCCCGCCGCAGGCGGGCGGGATCCTTGGGCGAGAGCAGCCCGGGCGCGATGTCGAGTACCGAACGCGCGCCGGTCTCGCCATTCCGGGCGAGGCGATGGGCGGCACGGGCATACGCGACCAGCACGCTGGCCGTGAATTCGGGATTGCTCTGGAGCTGCAGCGAGAACTCCATGGTCTGCGCCGCGGACTCGCTGGTCCGGCCGCTGCGGATGACGAAACCGCCGTGCGGCATCGCGGAGTGCTCGCGCCGCAGCTGTTCGGCGTCGATGAAGTGCACCGTCGTGTCGTAGTCGGCGAAGTAGTCCGGCATGGTGACGATCGCCTGCTCGACGTCGGCGGCATCGGCGCCCTCGGCGAGCACCACGTAGCACTCGCGCGTGTGCTTCTCGCGGGTGCCCAGTACGGGCTGCCCGCCGCCGCGGGCGCGCTCGATCGCCTCCGGCGACGGAATCGTGTACTGCACGGCCCCGGCCACGCCGGGCAGTCGCCGCAATGCATCGGAATGCCCCTGGCTCAGTCCCTTGCCCCAGAACGTGTAGGTGGCACCCTGCGGCAGGATGGCCTCGCCCAGGAGGCGCTCGAGCGAGAACAGGCCCGGGTCCCAGCCGACGGAGATCAATGCGACGTTCCCCGCCTGGCGAGCCGCCGCGTCGACCGCCGCAAAATATTCGGGAATGCGCGCATGGGTGTCGAAGCTGTCGACCGTGTTGAACAGGGCCGCCAGCGCGGGACCCTGTTCGGGCAGGTCGGACTTCGAGCCGCCGCAGAGGATCATGACATCGATCGCATCGGTGTACTCGCCCGCGCTGGCCAGCGGATGCACCGCAATGGCGGGATCCTGCAGGACGATCGAGGCCGGGTCCCGACGGCTGAAGACGCCGACCAGGCGCATGTCCGGGCAGTGCGTGATCGCCGTCTCGACGCCCCTGCCGAGGTTGCCATAGCCGGCGATGCCGATGCGGATCCTGTCGCCCATGGAAGAAGCCCCTCCCTCTCCTCTAATTTCCTGCAATGGCAGTTTCTGGCAGATGTCGCCCGGCACGGGCTTCGGGCTGGCGTCGGGGCGACGTTGGGTCGCCCCGGGCCCGGATAGTAAGATCGGTCGCAGCCCGCATCGCGCCGTCGATCGCGGGTCCCATGCAACGACCACGTACGGAGGAGGCGCATGGCCTTCGCGACCCGGGATGAGCGATTGCGCGGCATCGCCGTGCGCATCGCGGCGTCCATGGCGGCATTCGCCGCCGCCTGCCTCGTTGGCGGACATGCCGGTGCGGCGGAACTGCCCACGGCGCGCAGCGTCCCGGGCGGCATCGCCCTGGTCGAACTCGGATCGGCGCCGCAGCCGCCGCAGGTACGGTTCGACGGTGCCCGCGTGCTGGTGACCGGCACTCCCGCGGGCTGGACGGCGGTGGTCGGCATCGGGCTGGATGCGAAGCCCGGCACCCATCATGTCGTGGTGGGCGGGATCGCGGCGCCCGAAGAGCGCCGCAGCTTCGAGGTCGAACCGGTGCGCTACGCGGAACAGAGGCTCGAGGTGGCGCCGGGCAAGGTCGACCTGTCACCCGAGGATCTCGCGCGCTACGAGCGCGAGCGCGACCACCTCGCCGTGGTGAAGGCCGTGCACAGCGATGCGCTGCCGTCGTCGCTGCGCCTGCTCCAGCCGACGCCCGGACGCCGCTCGAGTTCCTTCGGCCTGCGTCGCGTGTTCAACGACCAGCCCCGGCGCCCGCACAGCGGCATGGACATCGCGGCCCCGGTCGGGACGCCCGTCGTGGCCGCGGCCGCTGGCCGGGTCATCGATACCGGCGACTACTTCTTCAACGGCAAGACGATCTGGCTCGACCATGGCAGCGGCCTGCTGACCATGTATTGCCACCTCAGCGCCATCGAAGTGCGCCCCGGTGATATGGTCTCGGCAGGCGACCGGATCGGGGCGGTCGGCGCCACCGGGCGCGTCACCGGGCCGCACCTGCACTGGTCGGTGAGCCTCAATCGCGAGATGGTCGACCCGGCGCTCTTCCTGGAGGCCGCGCCGACCGAGTAGCCGACGGCCCCCCGGTGTCGCGAAGATTCCGGCCGCGGAACGCGATGCAGCCGACGACGAGGAAACCCAGATGACCAAGGAAACGTCCATGGAAAGCAAGCCGCACGATCCCGCCAGCTGCATCTTCTGCCGGATCGGCGCGAAATCGATCCCGGCGCACGTGGTCCACGAATCCGACCGGGTCCTCGGCTTCCTCGACATCCATCCGATCCGCCGCGGCCACGTCGTCGTGATCCCGAAGGAGCACTACGCCTACTTCGACGACCTCCCGGCCGACCTCGCCGCCGAGATCCTCGGCGTGGCGCGCGAGCTCGCGCCCATCCTGAGGCGGCGCTACGAGGCCAGGCGGGTGGGCTTCATGTTCACGGGCACCGACATCGCGCATGCCCATGCCCATGTCGTGCCGATGGTCGAGCCGACCGACCTCACATCGCGCCGCTACATTGCCGAGGAGCAGCTCAGTTTCGGGCCCGCGCCGCGCATGCCGGACGAGGAACTCGCGGCGGTCGCCACCGATATCGCGGCTGCCCTCGTGTCGGACGATACCTTTCCCTGAACATCGGGTACGCACCATGACCGGCAGCATTCGCGTCGTGCAGGCCGACATCACCACGCTGGCGGGCGATGCCATCGTCAACGCCGCGAACTCCTCGCTCCTCGGCGCGATCCACCGCGCCGCAGGGCCGAAGCTGCTCGAGGAGTGCCGGCGCCTCGGGGGTTGCCAGGTCGGCGACGCCAAGTTCACGCGCGGCTACCGCCTGCCCGCCCGGTACGTGATCCATACCGTCGGGCCGGTCTGGCAGGGCGGGGACAGCGGCGAAGCCGAGCTGCTCGCATCGTGCTATCGGCGCTCGATCGAGCTCGCCGCCGGCATCGGCGTGGCATCCATCGCGTTCCCGGGCATCAGCACCGGGGTCTACGGCTATCCCGTGCAGGCGGCGGCGCAGGTCGCGGTGGCCACGGTCCGGGCGGCCTTGCCCGAGGCCCCCGGGCTGCAGGAGGTCGTCTTCTGCTGCTTCTCCGACAACGACCGGCAGGTCTACGAACGCCTGCTCGAGGATCGGCCGGCCTGACCGGCGCCTGGCCGCCAGCGGGTCACGACGCCGCCCGCGCTAGGCCGTCAGCCCCGCCGCGTTCATCAGCACGCGCAGCAGTCCCGCGACCAGCGCCAGGGCGACGACGCCCAGCGTCCAGAGCCCCACGAGCCACGCGATCCGCCGTGGCCAGGACGGCTTGCCGGCGTCCTCCCGCCGGCCCATCAGTGATAGCCCTCGCCGGGCGTCACCTTGCCGCGGAAGACGTAGTACGACCAGCCGTTGTACGCGAGGATGATGGGGATGGTCAGCACCGCGCCCACCAGGGTGAAGCCCAGGCTCTCCTCGGGCGCCGCCGCCTCCCAGATCGACAATGAGGGCGGCACGATGTTCGGCCAGACGCTGATCACGAAACCGGAATAGCCGAGGAACATCAGCAGCAGGGCGCTCACGAAGGGCGTCGCGCCCGGCTCGTCCCGGTGCTCCACCGCGTGCACGATCGTCCACGCCGCAACCAGCACCAGGACGGGTACCGGCGCGAACCAGAGGATGTTCGGGAAGCTGAACCAGCGGTCCGCGATCGCGGGATGGGCCAGCGGGCTCCAGATGCTGATGGCGGCGATCATGAGCAGCACGCCGAAGGTGATCGGCCGGGTCACCCGCTTCATCGCCTGCTGGAGTTCCCCTTCCGTCTTGACGATGAGCCAGGTCGATCCAAGCAATGCGTAGGCCAGGACGACGCCGAAGCCGGTGAAGATGCTGAAGGCGCTGAGCCAGCCGAAGGCCCCGCTCGGGTCCCGGCCGTCGACCAGCTCGATCCCCTGTATGAACGCGCCCAGGGCCACCCCCTGGAAGAAGGCGGCGACGATCGAGCCGCTGAGGAACGCCTTGTCCCAGAACGGCTTGTGGGACTCGTCCGACTTGAAGCGGAACTCGAACGACACGCCGCGCCAGATCAGGCCCACCAGCATCAGCAGCAGCGGCACGTAGAAGCTCGTCAGCAGCAGCGCATACGCCTTGGGGAAGGCGGCGAACAGGCCGGCGCCGCCGAGCACGAGCCAGGTCTCGTTGCCGTCCCACACCGGTGCGACGGTGTTGACCATCGTGTCGCGATCGGCCTCGTTCGTGATGAAGGGGAACAGGATGCCGATGCCCAGGTCGAAGCCGTCGGTGATCACGTACATCATCACGGCGAAGCCGATGACGAGCAGCCAGGCGAGGGGCAGGTCCAGTGCCATGGGATTCACCGTGGGGGCTGTGGCCGCAGGTCGTCCGCGCCGTCGAGCCGCTCGGTGGCGGCCGACAGCGGGCGGGCGGGGCGCTTGTTGCGATCGGGCCCGGCATCGCGTCCGCCGGGCTCGGGCGGGCCCTCGGGAGTTCGCGCGACCAGCTTGAGCACGTAGCGCGCACCGGTGCCGAAGACGGCGAAGTAGACGATGACCAGCAGCACGAGGCTGGCCGACATGGTCAGCACGGAATGGTCCGAGACCGCGTCCTCGGTGCGCATCAGGCCGTAGACCACCCATGGCTGGCGGCCGATCTCGGTGGTGAACCAGCCGGCCAGGATGGCGACCAGGCCGCTCGGGCCCATGAACAGGGCGAAGCGCGCCAGCGCCCGCGAGTCGTACAGGCGCCCGCGCCGGAAGCACCAGGCGGCGCACAAGCCCAGGAGGACCATGAGGAAGCCGAGGCCGGCCATCACGCGGAAGCTCCAGAAGACGATGGCCGAGTTCGGCCGGTCCTCCGGCGGGAAGTCCTTCAGCCCGGGGATGCTCGCATCCCACTCGTGGGCGAGGATCAGGCCGCCGAGGCGCGGGATCTCCAGCGAGTAGCGCGTCGTCTCGCGCTCCATGTCGGGCATCCCGACGAGGATCAGGGGCACGCCCGCGCCCGGGGTGTTCTCCCAGTGGCCCTCGATGGCGGCGATCTTGGCGGGCTGGTGCTCGAGCGTATTGAGCCCGTGCAGGTCGCCGATGATCACCTGCAGCGGGGCCGACACCAGCACCATGCCGAGCCCCATCGCGTACATCTTCCGTATCGCGGGCGTCCGGTTGCCGCGCAGCAGGTGCCAGGCACCCGTGGCCGCGACGAACAGCGCGGTCGCGAGGAACGCCGCCATCGTCATGTGGACGAGGCGGTAGGGGAAGGAGGGGTTGAAGATGACGGCCCACCAGTCCACCGGGACCGCGACACCGTCGATAATCTCGTGGCCCTGGGGCGTCTGCATCCAGCTGTTGGATGCGAGGATCCAGGTGGCGGAGATCAGGGTGCCGGCCGACACCATGATCGTCGACAGGAAGTGCAGGCCGGGCCCCACCTTGTTCCAGCCGAACAGCATGACGCCGAGGAACCCCGCCTCGAGGAAGAAGGCGGTCAGGACCTCATAGGTCAGCAGCGGCCCGGTGATGCCGCCCGAGAACTCGGAGAAGTAGCTCCAGTTCGTGCCGAACTGGTAGGCCATCACGAGGCCGGAGACCACGCCCATCGCGAAGTTGACCGCGAAGGCCTTGGACCAGAAGTGATACAGGTCCCGGTAGACTGTTTCCTTGCGGGAGAGCCACAAGCCCTCGAGCACGACCAGGTACGCGGCCAGCCCGATCGTTATCGCCGGAAAGACGATATGGAACGAGATCGTGAAGCCGAACTGGATGCGCGCGAGCTCCAGGGC
>DAIMFM010000154.1:0-2159 GCA_036724585.1 Burkholderiaceae bacterium
GGCCTGGGGCTGGCGCGGGCGCCGGGCCGGGAGCCGGTACCGGAGCGGGCGCAGGTGCAGGAACCGGGGCCGGCGCGGGCGCGGGCCCGGGCGCCCCCTTGCTTGCCACCCGGAGCTCGTCGATCACGTTCCGGGTGATGATGCACTCGGCATCCGGCGTCGGCCCGTCGCAGCTGGACAGGCCGAAGGCCCAGTCGACCGTGGCCGCGTTGAACACCTTGCCGCCGCCCTCGTGCTGGTAGATGACCATGGTCGTCCAGGCGCCCGGCTCCCCCGAGTACATGCTCTTGCCGGCGCGGTATGTATCCCCCGCCCGGGAGAAATCGTTCTTCCAGCCATGGCCGAGCTGCGCGAGGGCGAGGATCTTCAGCCCGGGGGGCGTCCCGTCCGTGTGCGTGGGTACAGGGCGACGCACCCCGTCCCTGTTCTCCCACGTGAAGTCGGCGCCGTCCGACTCGAAGCTGATGATCATGTTCGAGGCGCCGAAGGTATCGTCCTTGTCCAGGCCGGTGCCGGCGAACACCCAGTGCGACGGGTCCTGGACGGCAAAGCCCGGCATGTCGCCGTTGGGGTCCTCGCGCCAGCCACCGCGCGCATAGCCGGCCCCCAGCAGCCGCGGCTCGGGATCGACGACATACCAATGGCCCTCGTGCGCGGCCGGATCGTCGACACCCTCGGTGAAGCGGTCGTCCTTGTCGACGAGCATTCGGCCCAGGGGCGTGAGCGGGCCCGGATCCTCGAAGCGGATCTTCCACCACATGTTGTTGCCGGAGAACAGGGCGGCGTTGCCGCCCGCGTCGAGATGGCGCTCGAGTTCGCCACGCATCTCGGCCGACCAGTATTCGTCGTGCCCTACCGTCACGAAGAGGTGATAGGGATCGAGGATGCCCGGCCGCTGGTGGAGGTCGGTGTTGGCGATGAATTCGAGCGCGATGCCCTCGTCCCGGGCCCATTCGATGAACGGCGGCAGCCAGGAGGTGAACTTGTCCCGGCTCCTGCCGCTGAACGGACGCGACATCGAGAGCTTGCGGGCCTTGATCGAGCTCGACGAACTGTAGTCATAGACGCTCTTGCCGCCCCAGTCGTTGTAGGCATAGGCGGTGGTCATGGGAACGGACACCACGATCCTGGAGGTGCCGGGCACCTTCGCGCGGACGACGAAGAAGACTTCGCTCACCCCGGACCGCGTGGAGAACCTGGCGACATACAGGCCGCTCTGCCAGTCGTCGGGAATGCGGAAGCCGAGCGTGCGCGGCCAGTCGCAGCAGTCCTCCCAGCCGTTGTCCGGCGGGTTGCGTCCCGCGACGCTCGCAATGTCGCGCGCGACGATCCAGTCGGATCGCTCGATGCGGCGTATCTGCAGGTAGATGTCGCCGGGATTCGTGCCGATGACCGCCGCATGGAAGCCGATGGTCTCGCCCGGCGCGACCGAGTTGCTGTCCGCATAGACGGCGGGCGCGCCTATCGCGCCGATGTTCTCGGAGACCTCCTTGGGGACCGGCGCGCCGACGGCTGCCGCGGCGCTCGCGGCGGTACCGCTACTGGCGGGGACGCAGACGCCGGCGGTGTCCCCGCCGCCACCGCCGCCACCGCAGGCGGCAAGAAGCGATGCGACCAGGAGCGACGTCGACTTGGGTCTGAGCATGTTGGCCAGGCCTTGCGTTGAGTGGGAAAGCGCCTGCGGACTATAGCCATGGCCGCGCTGAGCTTACGTGAACAATTCGACGGACCGACCCGCGCGCGCCACAATCCGGGAGACGACGGGCTTTGCCGGCGCGCCGCCTGCCCGAACGCCCCACAAATGGAGGAGATGCCTTGAAGGCCGTCCTGATCGATCGCTACGGCGAACCCGCCGAAGTCGTGCGCTGCGCCGAGGTGCCGCCACCCGGCCCGCCCGGGCCCGGCGAAGTCCTGTTCGATGTACTCGCGTTCCCGATCAATCCGGCCGACCTCTGGTTCTGCCGCGGCAGCTATCGCCTGCGTCCGCCCCTGCCGGCGACACCGGGCGCCGAATGCCTCGGCCGGGTCGTGGCCGTGGGCGCCGGCGTCACGGGGCTTGCAGTCGGCGACCACGTGATCAACCTGCTGCGCGAGAACTGGGTCCAGCAACGGCTGGTGCCCGCGAGCGAACTGGTCCGGCTGCCGCCGGGCATCGATCC
>DAIMFM010000154.1:2169-7405 GCA_036724585.1 Burkholderiaceae bacterium
CGCTGCAGGCGGCGATGCTGCGCATCAATCCGCCCACCGCGGCGGTCCTGCTCGATGACTTCGCCACGCTCGCCCCCGGCGACTGGCTGGTCCAGAACACCGCGAACTCCTCGGTCGGGCGCTGGATCGTATGGCTCGCCGCGCAGCGCGGGCTGCGTACCGTGAACATCGTGCGACGCGCCGCTTCGGCCGATGCCCTGCGCGCGCTCGGTGCCGATGCCTGCGTCGTCGACGGCCCCGACCTCGCTTCCCGCGTCGCCGATGCCGCCGGCGGGGCGCCGATCCGGCTCGGCATCGATGCCCTGGGCGGCACGGGCACCGGCCGCCTGGCCGCTTGCCTGGCCGACGACGCCACCCTGGTCACCTACGGCTCGATGAGCGGGGACGACCCCGTCATCCCGCGGGGCGAGCTGATCTACCGCGGGCTGCACCTGACCGGCTGCATGCTCGGCCGGCGCCTCGCCCTGCGCGAACCGGCGGCGGTGCGCGCGCTCTACGCCGAGCTCGCCGAAGCCTTGTCCGACCAGCGGATCACGCTTCCGGTGCGGGCGGTGTACCCGATCGAGGAGATCGCCCGGGCGGTGGCCCATGCGGACGAGGGGGCGCGCGAAGGCAAGATCCTGGTCGAGCCGAACGGGCCGGTCGAGCCGGGCGGCGAAACGCCGCGCTGAAGAACTGCGCTGGCGAACTGCGCTGGCGAACTGCGCTGGCGAGTCGCGTCGCCGGCGCAGCGGCCGGCGCGACGCCGGGGCCGGGGCCGGGGATCCTCAGGGCGGCGACCGGACCTCGCAGGCCGACAGCGGGGCGGCGGTGGAGTACTCCGCCCGACCATAGAGCGCGGCGGTGTTGTCCGGCCGGCGGGGTGCCTGTGCGAGCCACTCGCGGATCATGTTCCCGACGCCGTGGGTGCGCAGCGGCGGGGACGCGGCGCCGGCATTGGCGTCGATGCGAAGTCGGATGTGGCCGTCGTCCCGGGTCCCTTTGACGGTCCAACCGGGCGCCGCGGCTCGGACCACGAAATCACCCACTTCGACCGGCAGGGGCTTGCGTTCGAGCTCCAGCATCGGCCGGGATGCCTCTGCGTAATAGGCCACCACCAGCGAGCGCAGCGACCAGAGGCAACTGGCCGGCCCCGAATAGCCGTCGAGCAGCGCGCGGTCGTCACCGCAGATGCCCTGGGTCACGCGGCCCTGCTCGACGGCCCCGCGGGCGACGTAGTAGGACCAGGTCGCGTCGAGCGCCCGCATCGCCTCGCCGGGCGCGATGCGTTCGGGGGCGATGAGCGACGCGGCAAGGATCGGCGCCGGCAGCGCGAGGCGATAGCACAGGCTGCGCCCCATGATCGGCACGCCTTGCGGGCCGAAGAGGTGGCGGTAGAACTCCGCGAACTCGACCAGCCGCGGACGGATCCGGTCCGGGTCCCAGGCCGGGTCGATGCGGTCGATCCAGAACATTGCGTAGTGCATGCCCCAGGCGTTGTAGTAGTCGAAGCCCCTCGGCATGTCCCGGTACCAGCCGTCGCCTTCGTACGAGGCGAGGAAACGCTCGTATCCGGTCCGCGCGCGGGCGCGGAGCTGGCTGCTCGATGCCCCGAAGTAGTCGACCACTCTCTCGGTAAGCACGGGAAACAGCTGCCAGGCGCCCTGGAACACATGTTGTTCCGCAGCCGCCCGCAACCAGTCGAGGACCCGCGCGCGCTGGGTGTCGTCGAGCAGCGGCCAGACCGTGTCGCGGGCCAGCCAGAGGCCGAGCGCGACATCGCTTGCCTCGACGATGCGCTGGTCGTAGCGCCCGGGCCGGCCCCAGTATCCCGGGTCGTCCGGGTCGGTGCCGCTCACGAGGCCGTCGCGCAGTGCCTCGGACAGCGACCTCGCCCCCGTGGCCGTGGCGACGCGATCCTCGCCGCCGGCGGCAAGCCAGGCGGCGGCGAACGGCAGCATCCGCGAGAAGCCCTCCTCGGCATCGACATGCCGCCCGTGCCAGCTCGGTTCGCCGGGGTAGAAGGCGCTCGATGGCGCGTCGCCGCGGTAGGCGAAGAAGCCCTCGAACAGATGGCCGGCGACCATGTCGTACGGTGCCCGCCCGAGCCCGGAGCCGGCATCGGCCGCGGCGAACGCCCGACGAACGTCGGCGATCGGGTGCGCGCTCATCTCCTGGGCGACGGCGCGCTCGCCGAATCCCTCGACGGCGCTCTTGCCGCGCAACCAGGCGCCGCCGGCCACGACGAGGACGAGCACCGCGACGAGCCCGATCCCGGCGCAGGCCAGCCGCCAGCGCGGCAGCAGGCGCCGGCTCATCGAGGCGCCTCGGCGCGGACATGCAGCGTGCCATCCTGCTCGCCGTCGCGGGCAAGGCTGCGGGCCAGGTGGTCGGCCAGGCGCAGGGCGAGCTGCACGATGGTCAGGGTCGGGTCGGCGAAGCCGGCGCTGGGAAACACCGACGAGCCGCCGACATAGAGGTTGCCGATGCCATGCACGCGACAGTCGGGATCGACGACGCCCTGCCGGGGATCCCGGCTCATCCGGGTCCCGCCCATGTGGTGACCGCCGCCGCTGTCGTGGTCCTCGGGAAAATCCTCGAGGCCGTCGAGCCAGCGCTCGAGGCGTACGCGCCCGATGCCGCGGGCAGCCAGCTCGGCGCCCAGGATGCCGGCGGCGATCCGCGGCGTGCGGCGATCGAAGTCCTCCAGGTACCAGTGCAGGTCGCTGCGCGGGATGCCGAAGGCGTCGCGCCGGTCGGCCAGCACCACCCGGTTGTACGGACGGGGCGGCTGCTCCCAGGAGGCGCGCAGCTCCAGGCCGCAGGACAGCCGCCTGCCGAAGCGCCGGAGGATCTTCGCGCCCAGTTCAGGCGCGACGCAGGCCAGGTCGGCGATCAGGCCGCGTTGGCTGTCCTCGTCGGCCGGGCGCAAGGCCAGGCCGATGCCGAGGATGCCATGCGCGCGCATCGCCGCAGGCGACGGCGCGAGCAGCACGTTCCCCTTCTCGTCGAATTCGAAGGGCAGGTCGTCCTCGAGCAGGACATGGCCGAGCCGGAAGTGCGGATGCGCCATCCAGTAGCGGCCCAGGGCCGCCGGCTCCGGCACCACCCGCCCGCCCGACTGGACGTTGGCCCACAGCAGCAGCCGGCTGTTCTCGATGCCGCCGGCGCAGACGACGAAACGGCGGGCGGCGACCTGCCGTTCGATCCCGGACGAGTCGCGCACCCGCGCATGGACGACACGCCCGCCGTCGACGTCGAAGCCGGTGACATAGCTGTCCAGCGCGACGTCGATGCGCCGGCTGCGACGGAACTCGTCGCCGAACTTGAGCGCGAAGTCCACCGGCGGCGAATAGCGGTAGGCAAGCTCGCGCAGCTCACCGAAAGGGGATTCCGGGCCGAATACCGGCAGCTCGAGGATGCTCGCGGCCTGCGGCAGCCAGGCGTCGAGCTCCGGCTTGCCGATCGGCCAGGCCGTATCGACGCCCTCGACCTTGGCATCGAAATCCGCCGCATCGATCGGCCGGCACCGGCCGGCCCAGATGGTGGACGTCCCGCCGAACTGGCGCATGCGGCTCGCGGCAAGCGGCAGCAGCAGCGGTGCCCCGAAGAAATCCCCCTCGTAGACGGCCTGCGACCTCTCGTCCCGGCTGGCGCGACCCGCCTCGAGCAGGATGACCGAAAGCCCGGCGCGGCCCAGTGCATGCGCGAGCGTCGCACCGGCCGGACCGGAGCCGATCACGCAGACATCGTGGCGTCGATCGCGGGATGCGAGTGCGCCGAGCGACTCGACCAGCATCAGGCGTCGCCACGACGCAGGAGCCAGCCCGCGCGCGGCACCAGGTTCCCGCCGTTCGGCGTCACCCCGGTTGAAGAGAGGAGATGCGTGCCGGCCGACGCGGCTGGCGGCCTGGCCGGGGACCAGGCCCCGCTCCCGGCCGGCGTCGAGCTGACTGCCACGAAGGCGATGACCAGGCGACGCCGCCTGGTGGAGGGTAATGCGAGATCGAACTTCTTCATGCTGGCGTCGGCGACGACGTCGAACGGTAAGGCCGGTCTCGATATGATCCGGCCAATCGGGGCCGCGGGACAGGGCGGAACTGCGCCCCCTGTCGGGTCGATTCGCCCGGCTGGCTGATGGCGACGACATCGGGTGCCGCGGCGGACGCGCCCCGCTTGGGAACCGGGTCCGAGCGCGAGGCGGATGGCCGGATCGTCCGACCTTGTGCTAGCTTGGCGGCGGCGCACCGGCTACGCCGGGAGCACCACCCGATGAACAGAACAAGGGGAAAAGGGGGTCACCCATGAGCAACTACGCTGAAGACGTTGCCAAGTTCACGAGTTCCGTCAACCAGGCGGCCGTGGACGCCATCGTCAAGTACTGCGGCATCGCGCTGCGCAATCGCGACTCTTCGCTGGTGTCGGCATCCGACCAGGCCGAACTCGACCGGGTTCGCGACGGCTTCGCGGCAAAGAAGCTGGGGCTCGCGCCCGATGCGGCCGCCGCCGCGATCAAGGATGTGTGCGAGAAGATGAAGGGTGACCGGACGAAGTCACGGGTGACCTTCTACTACCTGCTGGCCGAAGCGACCGGTACCCTGGACAAGCTGAAGTAGCACCCCGGGACGTGAGCCCGAATGGCGCGGCGGCCATCCCGTCTCGGGATGGCCGCCGCAGACCCGTGCCAAGCACGGGTGTCATGCGGGCCTTTGCCGCCCGCGGGCTCGGTCGGGTTCGACCGGTGGCGAACCCGAATCAGGCGCTGACCTCGATCGACTCGAGCAGGTCGCCGTCGGTGACGAGTCCCCGATCGCGCAGCGTATGCAGTACCCAGGCCAGGTCGATCTCGCTGGTGGCGCTGCGGTGGCGGACCCGGCAGGTGATGTGCTCGAAGGAACCGCCCTGCAGTTCGTCCACCCAGGACTGGCGCTCGACGATATCGACCCCCGCGCCATGGATGCTGGCGTCGCCGGGCAGGTCGATGCGCATGAGGATCTCGCGGTGCGGTCCGTGTTCGCCGGCGGGCTGGCCTGCACCGGGCGACAGCCCGACGGTCACGGCGATATGGGTGGCCCCGTCGGGCAGCGCGGGTTCGGGCCAGCCGACCGGCAGGCGATCTATCGCCCCAAGCGGCTCGGAACGGGCGACAGGCTTTGTGAGGAGCGCGGCTTGCATCGTTTCGGTTCACTCCGGGAACTCATGGACAATCTAGAGACAATCCAGCGGACCGTCATCGGCACAATTCAGTACGACTGAG
>DAIMFM010000155.1:0-6151 GCA_036724585.1 Burkholderiaceae bacterium
CCGCCCGTGTTGCCCGCCGCCGGCATCGCCAGCGCGCCCGAGGACGCGGCGCTCGGCACGCTGCGCCGGCGCATGGTGCAGGCCTGCGCGGCTTCGCTCGGCGAGGCCGGCGAGGCCTTCGTCGAGCGCATCGGCCGTGCCCGCTCGCGCGCCGAGCTGCGCCGCCTGGTGCCGGCGATGATGGCCGCGGCGGCGGCCACGCGCGATGCCGATACGGCGCAGGCGCTGCGCCGGAGGATCGAGCCGCTGTGAACGCCGACACGGGGATGCGCGCGTTCGACGAACTGACGGTATTCGAGCGTACCGCGACCGGCGACGCGGCCCTGGCCGCCCCGCCGCCCGGCCTCGACCGGGCGAGCCTGCGGTTGCTCACGCTGATCGACGGCCAGCGCAGCCTGGCCGACCTGCCCCGCTTCGCCCGCGCCGGCGAACTCGACCGACTCGTCGCCATGCTGCGCGGACGCGGGCTCGTCGAGCTGCGCGGGCAGGCCGACCAGCCCGATGCCCTCGCGCGACAGCGACGCATCGCCGCGGACCGCGCGATGCTCGAGCAGCTCAAGCGCGAGCTGCGCGGTGTCTTCAACCGCGAGCTCGGCCATGCGGGCGAAGTCTGGGAAGCTCGGGTACAGGACTGCGTCAGCACCGAGGTCCTGCGCCAGGTGCTGCGCGAGGCCATCGACGTGCTCTACTTCCGCGGCGGCGACGAGCCCGCCCGCCGGGTGGTGGCCCTGGTCAAGCCGCTGTTCCGGCAAGCGCCTGCCTGAGCCGCCATCGTCCACGCCGTTGCGGCGGCCACCCCTATAATGCGAGGTTTCAGAGGAGCATTGATGCACAAGCTCTTGTCTTTTATAGCTATTTCGCTTTCCCTCACGCTCGGGTTCGGCGCCGGCAATGCGCAGGCCCAGGTGAGCGCACCGGAACTCGCGGCCAAGGCCTGGATCCTGGTGGACATGGCCACCGGCCAGGTGCTCGCCGAGCACAATGCCGACGAGCGCTACGAGCCGGCGTCGCTCACCAAGGTGATGACCGCCTACGTCGTCTTCCGCGCCCTGGAGGACAAGCGGATCAGCCTCGACCAGCGGCCCCCGGTATCGGACCGCGCCTACAAGGCGATCGGTTCGAGGACGTTCGTCGAGCCGACCGATCCGGCGCGGGTGGAGGACCTCCTGCGCGGCATGATCGTGCAGTCGGGCAACGACGCGTCGATCATCCTCGCCGAGGCGGTCGCAGGGACCGAGGAAGCGTTCGCGGAGATCATGAACCAGCAGGCCGAACGCATGGGCATGACCAACACCCAGTTCCGCAATTCCACCGGCCTCCCGGCGCCCGAGCACTATTCGACGGCCCGCGACCTCGCCATCTCGGCGATGAACCTGATCCGCGACTTCCCCCAGTACTACAAGATGTACTCGGAGAAGTCGTTCACCTACAACAACATCAAGCAGGGGAACCGCAATCGCCTGCTCTACGTCGATCCGACCGTCGATGGCATGAAGACCGGCTACACCGAGGCGGCCGGCTACTGCCTGATCACCTCGGCGCTGCGGCCCCAGCCGGGCACCGACATCGAGCGCCGGCTCCTGTCGGTCGTGATGGGCACCGCCTCGATGGCGGCCCGCGCGATCGAGTCCCAGAAGCTCCTGAACTGGGGCTACCAGAACTTCGACGCCGTCGAGGTCTATGCGGCCAACCAGGCCGCTGGCAGCTACACGGTATGGAAGGGCGAGGCCGACGTCGTGACCGGCGGCTTCGAGGAGGCCGTGCGGGTGACGGTGCCCAAGGGCCAGGCCCAGAAGATCCAGGCCGAGATCGAGCACATCGAGCCGCTGGTGGCGCCCATCGCCAAGGGCCAGCGCATCGGCACGCTGCGGGTCCAGTACGACGGCAAGCTGCTGGCGGAGCGCCCGCTGGTCGCGAACGAGGACATCGCACCGGCGGGTATCGTGGGTCGGCTCTGGGACAGCCTGAAGATGCTGATCCTGCGCCAGTGATCATCGATCGGAGACGCGCGACATGAACGGCCAGACCGTCTATCTCGATGGGCAGTACATGCCGCTGGCCGATGCGCGGGTCCCGGTGCTCGACCGGGGCTTCATCTTCGGCGACGGCGTCTACGAAGTGGTTCCCGTCTACGGCGGCCGGCCGTTTCGCTGGCGCCAGCACCGGGCCCGCCTCGGTCGCAGCCTGGCGGCCATCCGCATCGCCGATCCCCTGGGAGAGGCGGGCTGGGATGCGCTGGTCCGGGAACTCGTCGGACGCCATCCCTGGCCGGAGCAGTTCGTCTACATCCAGGTCACGCGCGGCGTCGCACCGCGGGCCCACGCCTTCCCCGCCGATGCCACGCCCACCGTGTTCGCGATGAGCAGCGAGCTCAAGCCGCCGCCCGGGGCCATGCTCGAACAGGGCGTGTCGCTCGCCTCCCTGCCCGACGAGCGCTGGCTGCACTGCGACATCAAGTCCACGTCCCTGCTCGGCAACGTGCTCGCCCGCCAGGCCGCCGTCGAGGCGGGCGCCCATGAATGCGTGATGTTCCGCGACGGTTTCCTGACCGAAGGCGCGGCGAGCAATGTCTGGGTGGCGCGCGACGGAGTGGTGCGCGGCGTGCCGCCCGGCCCGCTCGCCCTCGAGGGCATCCGGGTGGGGCTCATCGAAACCCTGTGCGAAGCGGAAGGCATCGGCTTCGAACGTCGCCGCATCCACCGCGACGAGCTGTCGCGCGCCGACGAGATCATGATCAGCTCGGCGACGCAGGAGATCCTGCCGGTCACCCTGCTCGACGGCAAGCCCGTGGGCGACGGCAGGCCCGGGCCCCTGCACGGGCGCCTCCATGCCGCCTACCAGCGGGCCAAGTCGGACCCGGCGATCGCCGGCTGGTCGTGAGCGACGAGGGCAACAGCGGCAGCAGGCCGGGCAACGAAGGGGCGTTCGACCGGCTCGAGCAGCTGCTCGAATTCCCGGTCGACTTTCCCATGAAGGTCATCGGCGCGCGCGTCGACGAGTTCGCCGACACGGTGACCGGGATCGTCATCGCGCATGCGCCCGACTTCGATCCGGCCAGCGTGCAGATGCGGGTTTCCTCGAAGGGCACCTGGCTCAGCGTGACGGTCACGATCCGGGCGCGCTCGCGCGAGCAGCTGCAGGGCCTGCACGACGCCCTGGTCGCCCATCCCCTCGTCCGCATGGTCCTTTGACGCGCCCGTGTGCCGGACCGGGGGGTCAGCGGCGGTTCAGGGTCGCCATGACCTGGCCCTGGGCCAGCAGCTCGAGGCGGTCGCGGGAGATCCGGTAGCCGGTCGTCGAGCTCAGGGCGGCGACCATCCGCCGCTCCGCGATCCCGGTCTCGCCGGAGCAGGCCATCTTGGTCGACTGCTCGATGCGGAACTGCACTTCCTCGTCGCGCAGGCGGTAGCGCCCGCCCATCCGATTGCAGCCGATGCCGGCCGAGAAGGTGCCGCGGCCGTCCTGCTCCTTCCCGAAATCCAGCAGGTTCGCCTCCGCACGGGCTTCGGCCGGCACGGGCTTGCCGAGCACCTCGACGAACTTCCACTGGCTGCCGGACAGGCCGCTGGAGAACAGGCCGCCGAAGATGCCGCCGCCGCGCGGGGCCTCTTCGCCGTCGGTGCCGCCGGTCTGGGCGCAGCCCGCGAGCACCGCCGCGCCGAGCACCAGCAGCTGGCGGCGCAGGGAGCCCGCACGGGCGACAAGGGAGGGAAGCTGGTTTGTGGCCATCGGAAAGGTCTCCGGACGAAACGGTTCCCGATCATGCCATGATCGGGTCCGGTTTCCCGCCCCCGCACCCTGGCCCGTTCATGGATACGCCCCCCAACCCGATCCGGGTCCGTCGGATCGGTCCCGCCCCCTACCTGGCCACGCTCGAGGCGATGCGCGCGTACACCCGCGGCCGCGATGCCGCCAGCGCCGACGAAATCTGGCTGCTCGAGCACCCGCCGGTATACACCCAGGGCATTGCCGGCCGGGCCGGCGCCGTGCGCGACCCGGGGTCGATCCCCGTCGTCGCGACCGAGCGCGGGGGCCAGGTGACCTACCACGGACCCGGCCAGCTCGTCGCCTACCTGCTGGTCGACCTGCGCCGGCGTCGGCTCGGGGTGCGCGACTTCGTCTGCCTGCTCGAGCAGGCCCTGGTCGACTACCTCGGGTCTGTCGGCATTGCCGCCGGGCGCCGGGAACGCGCGCCCGGCGTCTACCTGCGCGATGACGGCGGGGCGGGTGGCGCCAAGATCGCGTCCATCGGCCTGAAGGTCAGCCACGGGCGCACCTACCACGGGCTCGCGTTGAACGTGGCGATGGATCTCGAGCCCTTTGCGCGCATCGATCCCTGCGGCATGCCGGGGCTGGCCGTGACCGACATGCGCAGCCAGGGCGTGAGCTGCGACGTGGAGGCCGCCGGCGATGCCCTCGCCGGCTTCCTGCTCGCGCGCCTGGCCGCGGTCGCCGCACCGGCGTCGGCATAATAGGCGCGCCCGATTCCCTGCCGACCGAGACATGAGCAACGCGCCCGAACCGACCCGCCAGCCGCAAGACCCCGGGATCAAGCAGAAGGCGGCGGCCAAGACCGCGCGGATCCCGATCAAGGTGGTGCCCGCGACAGAAGCGCTGCGCAAGCCCGAGTGGATCCGGGTGAGGCCGCCCCGCCTCGACAGTCGCTTCCACGACATCAAGCGGATCCTGCGCGAGCACCGCCTGCATACTGTCTGCGAGGAGGCGGCCTGCCCCAACATCGGCGAGTGCTTCGGCAAGGGCACGGCCACCTTCATGATCATGGGCGACAGGTGCACCCGGCGCTGCCCGTTCTGTGACGTGGGCCATGGCCGCCCGGATTCCCTCGATGCGGCCGAGCCGATCAACCTCGCGCGCACCATCGCCGCGCTGGGCCTGCGCTACGTCGTGATCACCAGCGTCGACCGCGACGACCTGCGCGACGGCGGCGCCGCGCATTTCGTCGACTGCATCCGCCAGGTCCGCGAACTCTCGCCGGGGACCCGCATCGAGGTCCTCGTGCCCGACTTCCGCGGCCGGCTCGAGCGCGCGCTCGACATCCTCGAGGCCGCCCCTCCCGACGTGATGAACCACAACCTCGAGACGGTGCCCCGGCTGTATCGCGAGGCGCGCCCCGGCGCCGACTACGCGCATTCGCTGCGGCTTCTCCAGGAGTTCAAGCGCCGCGTGCCGGGGGTGCCGACCAAGTCGGGCCTGATGGTCGGCCTGGGCGAGACCGACGAGGAGATCCTCGAGGTCATGGCCGACATGCGCGAGCACGACATCGACATGCTGACCATCGGCCAGTACCTGGCGCCCTCGGAGGCCCACCTGCCGGTACGTCGCTACGTCCATCCCGACACCTTCGCGATGTTCGGCGCGAGGGCCCGCGCGATGGGCTTCGGCCATGCGGCGGTCGGCGCCCTGGTGCGCTCCTCCTACCACGCCGACGAACAGGCGCAGGCGGCGGGCTTCGCGAGCGACGACTGATTGCCGGGGCCTCGCGTCAGGGCTGAAGCGCCTCGACCAGGAAGCGCCGGGCGGCGCTGCGCGCGGCCGGCATGTTCATCACGCGCTGCGGCGCATTGCCCAGCAGCAGCACCTCGGCGCGCGGGTTGTTGCGCAGGAGCGGGCCGCAGTGGCCGATCGGATCGGACAGCCCGACCCAGCCGTTGGCCGAGGAGAAGAGCGGGTCGCGCGCGCTGACGATGTTCAGCACCGGCCGCCCCGGCGGCAGCCGGGTGCCGTGCTCCTTGACGAAGAAATTGTCCTCGCAGCTCCAGGCGAACAGAAGACGGGCGCCGAATTCGGGCCCGTCATAACGGGCCGCGGCCACCGCGCCTTCCTCGACGCCGGCCAGCGCCAGGCGGCTGGTGTCGGCCCAGGCGAGCACACCCAGCGCCTGCAGGGCGAAGACGATCTCGGTGCGCCGCAGCTCATGGATGCGCTCGTAGGTGTCCTTGTCGACCGGGGAGGTATAGGTGATCCGCCCCGGGAGCTGCATGCTGTCGATCGCGATGCTGCCGATGCCCACATCCTCGGCCAGCCACTGCTGCCACTCCTTGAGCGCCGGCGATATGCCGGAGGCGCCGTGCATAGCCACCACCACGGGCACGCGCGCCACGGCGCGGCCCTGGGCGCCGGCCAGCGGCCC
>DAIMFM010000155.1:6161-7353 GCA_036724585.1 Burkholderiaceae bacterium
GCGGAAAATCCGGCGTGATGTCGCCCGCCAGCACCTTGTTCGGAAAGTTGGTGTTGATCTGTCCACGACCGGCCACGGTGTGCTGCAACACTTCGACGGCTGCCGGCGTGGCGATGCCGGCCTTCTTCGTGATCCTGCTGCGCGCCGGTATCGCCACCCAGGCCTGCTCGACCGCGGCACGAGCCGAGGTGTTGGAATGGCTCCAGGACGAACCGCGCACCACCCCATCGGGAGCGACCGGCCTCGAGGAGCAGGCGGCAAGCAGCATCATGATGCCGGCGGCACACGCAAGGACGACTCGCTTCATTCGATCGCTCTCCGGGGTCGGGCGCGCCCGCGCCAGTCACGGGAGCGCCGCCGGCCGCGGTCCTGCCGCTCCGGCGCTACGCGAATATAGCGGACATGGCGCCCCACGCCGGGGCGCCGCCCGGCAGCCCTCCCCGGCCGCTCGCGTTATCCTTCGGGCAAGACCCCCACGCAACCCATCGACCGACCGAGGAGTCCCACGATGATCGAACTCTACTTCGCCCCCGGCGCATGCTCGTTCGTGCCGCACGTCGGGCTCGAGATCGTCCGCCAGAAGACCGGTGAAGGCTTCGAGCCGAAGCTCGTCAAGCTGCACAAGGGCGAGCACCAGACCCCCGAGTACCTCGCGATCAACCCGAACGGGCAGGTCCCGGCGATCACGGTCGACGGCACGCCACAGACAAAGATCCTCGCGATCGCCGAGTTTCTCGATCGCCACTTTCCGCAGGCGGGCCTGCTGCCCACCGATCCCTGGGAGCGCGCGCAGGCGGTGTCGACGCTCGCCTGGTTCAACAACACCGTGCATCCCACCTTCACCCATGTCTTCATGCCGCACAAGTTCAGCGACGACAAGGACACCCAGCAGAAGGTGCGCAGCCATGCGGTAGGCACCTATCGCGGACTGCTCGAAAGGCTCCAGGACAAGATCGCCGCCGGCGGGCCGGGCTGGAACCAGCCCACGGCGAGCCTGCACGACGCGTACGCCTTCACGCTGCTGCGCTGGGGTGGCTATGCCGGGATCGATCCCGCCTCGCTGCCGGGCCTCAAGGCCTATGTCGAGGGCAGGATGGAGCTGGAGCCGATCGCCGCCGCCCTGGCCCGCGAGCGGATCGCGCTCGACACCTACAAGCCGGCCGCCTGAACCCCTGCCGCGGCTGCGGCTGCG
>DAIMFM010000156.1:0-6390 GCA_036724585.1 Burkholderiaceae bacterium
CGTCGAGCGCGTGCTCGGCATCGACGAAGGCGCACGTGCCGCCCAGCTTCTGCATTTCGGCGATGACCTGCAGCGTGAGCGTGGTCTTGCCGGAGGATTCGGGCCCGTAGATCTCGATGACCCGGCCGCGCGGCAGGCCCCCCACGCCCAGGGCGATGTCGAGGCCGAGGGAGCCGGTGGACACCACCTGGATGTCCTCGGGGGTGGCGCCTTCGGCAAGGCGCATGATGGAGCCCTTGCCGAACTGCTTTTCGATCTGCGCCAGCGCGGCGTTGAGCGCCTTTGCGCGATCGGCCTTGGATTTGACTTCGTCCATTTCGATGATCTTGTCCATTGGGTCGTGCCCCGTCCTGGGTGACTGTGGACGGATTATGGCACGGGAGTACTGTATATACAATCAGTCTTTCGGGTCGACCGATCGTTCTGCCCAGCCGGGCCAATGACCTAGCGCGTCGATGAATTCGAGCGCCCGCGAGATCGCATGTAAGGCCGTGGCCAATCGTACCGCAGCCCGGTCGCCGGCGAACCGGCGGGTCTCGGTCGCGCCGCCGACGCCGTCGATCGCCCAGCCGAAGCAGACCGTGCCGACGGGCTTTTCCGGCGATCCGCCCCCGGGGCCGGCCACGCCGGTAACCGCGATCGCGAAGCCGGCATGCGAATGGCGAAGCGCCCCGCGGGCCATCTCGGCGGCGGCCTGCTCGCTGACGGCGCCGTGCTCGCGCAGGGTCCCCGCGCCCACCCGCAGGAGGTCCTGCTTCGATTCGTTGCTGTAGGACACGAAGCCGCGCTCGAACCAGGCGCTCGAGCCGGCGATCTCGGTGATCGCCGCGGCGATCATGCCGCCGGTGCAGGACTCGGCGGTGGCCACCATCAGGCCCCGGGCGAGCAGGCGCTCGCCCAGGCCGCGAGCCAAGGCGACGAGCTCGTGCTGCTGCCCGGGCGGCACGGCCGGGGCGGACATGGCATCGCTCAAGTCCAGGACCTCCACAGGGCGATCACGAACAGCGTGAGTCCGGCGGCCGCGAGGTCGTCGGCGAAGATGCCGAAGCCGCCCGAGAACCGCCGGTCGATGTACCCGATCGGCGGCGGCTTGGCCGCGTCGAGGAAGCGGAACAGGAGGAATGCGCCGAGCTGGCCCGCGAAGCCCTCGGGCTGCGCCACCCAGAGCACCAGCCAGAAGGCGATGATCTCGTCCCAGACGATGGCGCGCGGATCCTCCGCGCCGAGCTCGGCCGCCACCTTGCCGCAGGCATGGATGCCGTAGAGGGTGCCGATGCCGATCAGCAGCGCCCAGTGCAGGTCGCCCAGCCAGCGATCGAGGACGTTGAAGGCGGCCCAGGCCCACAGGGTGCCGACGGTACCGGCCGCCAGCGGCGCCAGGCCGCTGCCGAAGCCGAGCGCGACCAGCCGCGAGAACCGTCGCCTCATGAAGGCGGCGCTGGCCCTCGGCGGGCGCGCCGGCGCCGGCTCAGCGGAAGTGTTCATGGCTGCGCGGCAGGCTCGGGCGGGGGCGGCCGCGCGCGTCCTGCACCAGGATGCTCGCGCCGTCGCGGATCCGGCCGATCCGGGCCAGGGGCAGCGCCAGGCGCCGGCCCAGCGCCTCGACCGCCGCCCGGTTCTCCGGCGGCGCGCAGAAGAGCAGTTCGTAGTCGTCGCCACCGGACAGGGCGTGTTCGACCGCCCGCTCGGGCGATGCCGCCGCGAGCTCGGGCGCGACCGGCAATGCGGCTTCGTCCACTTCGGCGCCGACCCGCGAACGATCGAGCAGGTGGCCGAGGTCGCCGAGCAGGCCGTCCGAGAGATCGATCGCCGCGCTGGCGAGGTGGCGCAGTGCGATCCCGAGCGCGATGCGCGGCTCGGGCCGGTCGAGGCGCGCGACCAGGGTCGGCGGCAAGGCCGCGCCGCGGCCGGCATGGCGTTCCCCGACGGCCCAGGACGGTCCCCCGATCTCGCCCGACACCCAGAGGTCGTCCCCGGGCTGCGCGCCGTCGCGTCGCAAGGCGGCGCCGGCCGGCACATGGCCGAAGGCGGTGATCGATATCGACAGCGGCCCGGCGGTGGTATCGCCGCCGAGGAGCTCGCAGCCATGCCGGTCCGCCAGCCCGAACAGGCCCTCGGCAAAGCCGCCGAGCCAGGCCTCGTCCACGCGTGGCAGCGAGATCGAGAGCAGGAAGCCGAAGGGCTCGGCGCCCATCGCGGCCAGGTCGGACAGGTTGACGGCGAGGGACTTGTGGCCGAGGTCGGCGGGCGCGATATCGGCGAAGAAATGCCGGCCTTCGACGAGGATGTCGCTGGTGGTGGCGATCTGGCCGTGCTCGCGCGGCGCGATCAGGGCGCAGTCGTCGCCGATGCCCAGCGGCGAGCGACGCGCCGGGCCGCGGTCGAAGAAGCGCCGGATCAGTTCGAACTCGCCCATGGCGGTCGGCCTCGCGTTCACGGCATTGCCGGCGCAGGCGCCTATCGCCGGCCGGCCTCGAGCGGGCGCAGCCTGGCCGCCACCCGGTCGAGCACGCCGTTGACGTACTTGTAGCCGTCGGTGCCGCCGAAGGTCTTGGCGAGCTCGACGGCCTCGTTGATCACCACCCGGTAGGGAATCTCGGGATGGTGCTTGAACTCGTAGGCGCCCAGGAGCAGCACCGCATGCTCGACCGGGCTGAGCGTCGCGATGCCCCGGTCGATGTACGGCGTGAAGGCCTCGCGCAAGCCCTGCGCCTCGTCGATCGCGCCGTGGAGCATGCCACGGAAGTGCTCGCGATCGGCATGGCCGAACCCGGGCGACTCGGCGATATGGGCCTCGATGACGCCGGCGCTCTCCTGCGAGAGCAGCCATTCGTAGAGACCCTGGAGCGCGAACTCGCGGGCGCGTCGGCGCGCATTGCGCGCGCCGCCCGTCCGTGACTGGCCAGGGTCGCGCCGGTTCTCGCTCACGACGGGTCTTCCACCGGGGTCGCGAGTTCGGAGAGCGAATCGGCGAGGTTGGCCATCTCGATCGCGACGCGGGCGGCATCCGCGCCCTTCTCCGCCACGCGGGCGAAGGCCTGGTCCTCGTCCTCGGTGGTGAGGATCGCGTTGGCGATGGGGATGGCGTAGTCGAGGCCGACGCGGGTGATGCCCGCGGCGCTCTCGTTCGAGACGACCTCGAAGTGATAGGTCTCGCCGCGCACGACCGCGCCGATGGCGATCAGGGCGTCGAACTCGCCGGAACGCGCAAGCTGCTCGAGCGCGAAGGGGATCTCGAGCGCGCCCGGCACCGTGCACACGAAGATGTCCTCCTCGGCGACGCCGCCCTCGAGCAGCGTCTCGAGGCAGGCGGTGCGCAGGGCCTCGCAGATCGTCTCGTTGAACCTCGCCTGCACCACGCCGATCCGCATGCCCTCGCCGTCGGAATCGGCTTCGAAGACTTCGATGTTCATTGTCCAGGCTCCTTGGCGGCGGGCTCGAAGCCGAGGATCTCGAGCCCGAATCCGGTCATGCTGGGCATCTTGCGGGGCGGCGACAGCAGCCGCATGCGCTCGATGCCCAGGTCCTTGATGATCTGCGCGCCGATGCCATAGGTGCGCAGGTCCATCTTCGAGCGCCGGCCGGCCGCCCGCTCGGCGGCGGGTCCCGCATCGGCGAGCGCGGCGAGCTGGTCGACCAGTTCATCGCTGGACTGGGCACAGTTGAGCAGGACCACGACGCCGGCCTCGGCATCGGCGATTCGCCGCATCGCCCGGTCGAGCGGCCAGGAATGCCGCGCCAGCCGGGCATCGAGCAGCTCGAGCACGGACAGCGGCTCGTGGACGCGCACCAGGCAGTCGGGCGCGCCGGCGACGTCGCCGTGGACGAGCGCCAGGTGCGCCCCGCCGCCGGCACGGTCACGATAGCCGATGAGCCGGAACGGCCCCGCGAAGGTTTCGATCGGCTGGTCGGCGACCCGCTCGACGAGGCTCTCGTGCGCGCTGCGATAGTGGATCAGGTCGGCGATGGTGCCGATCTTGAGGTCGTGCTGGGCGGCGAACTCGATGAGGTCCGGCAGGCGGGCCATCGTGCCGTCGTCCTTGAGGATCTCGCAGATGACGGCCGCCGGGGTGAGGTCGGCGAGCTGCGCGAGGTCGCAGCCCGCCTCGGTATGGCCGGCGCGCATCAGCACGCCGCCGGGCTGGGCCATCAGCGGGAAGATGTGGCCGGGCTGCACGATGTCCTCGGGGCGGGCGTCGCGCGCGACCGCCGCCTGCACCGTGCGGCAGCGGTCGGCCGCCGAGATGCCGGTGGACACGCCCTCGGCGGCCTCGATCGACACGGTGAAATTGGTGCCGTGGCGGGCCGAGTTGGCGGAGACCATCAGGGGCAGGCGCAGCTGGCGGCAGCGTTCCTCGGTGAGGGTGAGGCAGATCAGCCCGCGCCCGTAGCGCGCCATGAAGTTGATCGCCTCCGGCGTGACGAAGTCGGCCGCGAGAACCAGGTCGCCCTCGTTCTCGCGATCTTCCTCGTCGACGAGGATGACCATCCGGCCGGCGCGGAAGTCCTGGATGATGTCGGCTATCGAGGCGATCGTCATGCCTGCCATTCTACGATGGGCAACCCGCCTACGCCGCGACGCGCGGGCGCCCTTGACCGCCCGGCGGTCCCCCCGTCCATGCTTGCGGGCGCGATACTGGTGCCATGGACATGACCACCGCACTCGGCTACCAGCGCTTCGATTCGCGGATGCATGCGATCTCCGCCCTCGATACCGCGCTCGAAGGCGCCAACCGACGCGTCAGGATCTTCGACGACCGGGGGGATTTCTACGGTTTCGATCGACGCGATTTCGCGGAGAACCTCGACCGGCTGCTGCGCCGCAATCGGGAAGCCGAGGTCCTCATGGTGCTGCGCGACGCCGACTTCGTGCAGCGCTACTGTCCGCGTCTCATGTCATTGATGGTCCGCCACGGCAGCCGGATCCGGGTCCTGAAGATCACCGGCTCGGTACGGGGCTTCGCCCGCGGGTTCGTCGTCGTCGACGACAGCGTCGTCCTGCGCCGTCCCCACTTCGAGCAGGCGGTGACCTTCTGGGACATCGACGAGAAGGCGATCGCCGCCGCGCACGGCGTCATCGACGAACTGCTGCAGCACGCCGGTACGCCCATCAGCCCCCACGTCACCGGCCTATAGGGGCGGCTCCGCCTTCGGGCGCATGGCGGCGTTGGGGCGCCTCGCCGTACGACCGTACTGTCATCGGCGCCCCGCCTTGCCCTGCACCCGAATGCGAAGCCGCTTGCAGAAGGCGCGTCAGCTGCCGTCGCGCAGCGTGAGGATGCGGTCGACGTAGCGGGCGATCTGGTCGACCTCCAGGTTGACGCGCGCGCCCGCCGCCAGCCGCCCGAGCGTCGTCACCTCGAGCGTGTGCGGAATCAGGTTGATCGCGATCACGGTGCCGGCGGGTTCGTCGCGCACCCGGTTCACCGTGAGGCTGACGCCGTCGACCGTGACCGAGCCCTTGTAGGCGAAGAAGCGCGCCAGCGCATCGGGCACCCGGATCTCGAGCAGGTGCGATTCGCCCACGGGCTCGAAGCGGGTGACTTCGCCCAGGCCGTCGACATGGCCGGAGACGAGGTGGCCGCCGAGCCGGTCGGCCAGGGTCAGCGCCTTCTCGAGGTTGACATCGGCCTGCGCGTCGAGGCCGACGGTGAGGTCGAGGCTCTCGCGCGAGACGTCGACATCGAAGCTGTCGCCGGCCAGGCCGACGACGGTCATGCAGGCGCCCTGGATCGAGATCGAGTCGCCGATCCGGACGTCGGAGAGATCGAGCGCCCCCGCCTCGACCTGCAGGCGCAGGCCGCTGCCCCCCGCGATCGGGTCGGCCTGGCGGATCCGCCCGACGGCGGCGACGATTCCGGTGAACATGAGTACCTCGTGCTCGGGTTGCTGGTCGAAAGTCTCAACAGGCGCCGAGCATCTCGACGCTGTCGCTGGCCGCGCCCGGCATCGGCAGCCTGCCCGGCAGGCGCGCCACCAGGCGCACGTCGTCGCCGACCCGGGCGACATCGGTGAACTCCAGGCGCAGGCGCTCGTCCAGGCCGGCGATGGGCGCCAGCGCGAACATGCCGGCCCCGGGGCCGATCACGGACGGCGCGAGATAGACGAGCAGTTCGTCCACGCAGGACTCGCGCAGCAGCGACGCATTGAGCTTCGCGCCCGCCTCGACATGCAGTTCGTTGATCCCGCGCGTCGCGAGATGCGCCAGCAGCGCCGGCAGGTCGACCTTGCCCTCCGGATTGGCGAGCTCGACGACCTCCACCCCCCGGTCGCGCAGGTCCGCGGCCCGGTCGGGCGGCGCGCTGGCGCAGGCGACCAGGGCCCGGCCGTTGCGCAGCATCGCGGCGCGCGGATCGACCTCGAGCCGGGAGACGACCCGCACCAACAAGG
>DAIMFM010000156.1:6400-7351 GCA_036724585.1 Burkholderiaceae bacterium
CATCGTCTCGACCTCGCGCACGTCGAGCCTCGGGTCGTCGCTTCGCACCGTGCCGATGCCGGTGAGGATCGCGCAGGCGCGGGCGCGCCAGGCATGGCCGTCGGCACGCGCCGCCGCCGCGGTGATCCACTGGCTCTGGCCGTCGGCGAGCGCCGTCGTGCCATCGAGGCTGGCGGCGACCTTGACCCGGACCCAGGGACGGCCGCGCAGCATGCGCGAAGCGAAACCGAGATTGAGCTCGAAGGCCTCGGCGCGCAGCAGCCCGCAGCGGACATCGACGCCGGCGGCGCGCAGGATGGCCAGGCCCCCACCGTCGACGGCCGGATTCGGGTCTTCCATGGCCGAGATGACGCGCCCCACCTGCGCGTCGACCAGCGCATTGGCGCAGGGCGGCGTCTTGCCATGATGGGCGCAGGGCTCGAGCGTGACGTAGACGGTGGCGCCGCGCGCCCGGCCGCCGGCCTGGGCCAGCGCCAGCACTTCGGCATGCGGCTCCCCGGCACGCCGGTGCCAGCCTTCGCCCACCACCTCGTTGTCGCGCACGATCACGCAGCCCACCCGCGGATTCGGGGAGGTGCCATACATGCCACGGCTCGCGAGCTCGAGCGCGTAGAGCATCCAGCCGTGATCCTGTTCGGTGAACATCGTGATGCGATTGTACCGAGCGCCCCTTATGCCGAACGCGGATCGGCATCCACCGGCCAGAGGCGCGCCGCGCCCAGGACACCGGAATCGTCGCCGTGGACCGGGCGCAGCAGCGGCGTATGGACCCGGTCCGAGAAGACGTGGCGGCCCCAGCGCCGCGGCACCTCGACGTAGGCGGCATCGATCCCGGACAGGCCGCCGCCGAGGACGATCGCATCCGGATCGAGGATGTTGACCACCATCGCGAGGCCGCGGGCGAGCCGGTCGTACCACGCATCGAGCGCGGCGCCGGCCGCGGCATCGCCC